>NZ_CAUGIN010000042.1:0-19761 GCF_959599685.1 Lachnoclostridium phocaeense | reverse complement strand
AATGACATATCTTATATCAGTTTTTTCAGTTTACACAAATCTTGAAACGCTCTCTAGAAATAGGACTCAATTAAAAATTCAACTCTTTTTTTAGTATTTCCAATATCTCTTCCTTTAATTGTGAACGTGAGGGTTTGTAGCTATCCCCTGATTTTTTTTGAACTTTTTCGGGCTTATAAAAACAAATGACCATATTGTCGATTGAAACCGCATTAAGAAATTCTTTAGGGTATTTCTGATTTATAATTTTTGTAATCAGTTTTCCGTATGCAGGATCTACCGTAAAATAAATGCGCCGATAATAGCTCTGGTATGAAATTATATTGTTAAGTCGCGTGCTTCCGGTACATTTTAGTATTTTTTCAGTGGTTCCATTTTCGTTAATTGGTTGTATATCTGCACTAGTCAGAAGTTTATAAGACTGAGAGACAGAGTACGCTTTGTATCCCAAAGAGGTAAGTTTTCGGTTGACGTCAAGAACTAAATGCTTCTGTTCTGTATAATTTTTCCCTGAAATATATTCAAGGGCAGTTTGGATAAATATATCCCTTCTACTTGGAGCTTCGTCTTCCATTTCTTCATAATATTTGCCGTTCTTCATATGTTTTCTCCTTTCATTCTTATAGTGATTTTTGTTGTAAAAGGTAAAAATGCTGAATAAATCAATGATTATAGATAATAGTTTGGGGAAATATTCTTATTCAATTATCATATAAAAATAATCCTGTGTCAATATGAAGCCTTATGAATAAGGTGGTAGATAAGAAAAAAGACGGAAATATAACAGGTTACAAAAGTATAGCACTATGATAATATGTGCCCATGGGAATTCTCATAATATTAAAAAAATATGAGAAAGGAGAAAAACTATGGTAAACATGGAGCAATTCATTCCTGCTGATAAATCCGTAACGCGCGGCGGAAAAAACAGAAAAAAGGGAAGTTTGACGATCATCAATTCTGCAAACAATGGTAGGCGTCTGATCATTTCAGAAGATGTGGTTGAGATTCTAAAACTGAAAGAAACTGTAAAAATCGGCTTTATAGGAAAGCAGCTCCTTTTAGGAACAACGCTACCTGGCGAAAAGAATGAATACGAATTGAGGAAACAGGGAAAGAAGAAAGTTGTGTATTCCGCGGAATTGATTTCTCTAATTACAGAATATCAGGGGATAAATTTTGCCAATGCGGTGAGTCATACCTGGTATAGCCCGTCTGTGGATGAAGTCGATGATACCCCCGTGGTGATATTTGATCCAGAAGGAGGAGAAGAGAATGGACAAGAAAAAGGAACAGATTGAAGAGACGCAGGAGAAAGAGATTAAATCAGAGATGGAAGAGCAGGAAAAGAAATCTGCACAAGAGAAAGTTGCAGAGACATCTGTCTGCGAAGAACAGCAGACCAACGAAGAGCCTAAGCTTCCAGATCCATATATAAATCGGAGCGTTGGAATAAAAAACGGTATGTACGGTAAGTGGGCATATGACAAAAAGGCGGGGGAGTTTATCTTCGATTACATGGGGGCTGCGGTATATCTTGAAAAAATCTTTATATATGCTGAGACCATGAACCGTGAGTTGGAACTATTTTTCTATGATCCTAAAGGTGAAAAGATTATTTTCCGTTTGCCGCGCGAGAAGATGACAGAGCAGTACATTTCTGAATTTACACGGAAAGGTATTCAAGTCCAGAAAAAGAATATGGGAACACTTCTGCTCAGTATCTTCAATCAGGAAAAGGATGCTCCTCTGGAAATACGGCATGAGAAGCTTGGTTTTGGCGAATATAACGGTCATAAAGCTTTTTTTGGATCAAAAGGCATTGAAGCAGACAGTACTTATGCAGGAAGATTATCCATATTTCCTACTGGTGAATATTCAGTTTGGAAAAAGACAGTTGAAGAGGAGGTGCTAGGAACAGACTTGGAGATCATTCTGGCAATTGCCGCGGCAGCTCCATTGATAGATTTTCTCAAGGAATCAGTGCATACAGGGAACCTGTTGGTTTCTTTGGTTGGAGAGTCCTCAACTGGAAAAACGACTGCAGGATGCCTTGCAGTTTCTCTGGGGGCTCGTTGCAGTTTCGGAGACAGTACAATACTCACTTTTGCCGATAGTAAGAATTCTTTAATGAATGGGATTTGTTCCGCTTATCCGACGGTCATAGATGAAGGGTCATTGATTAGGTATAACCCCACATCCCTGTTATATGAGCTTGCGGAAGGGAGAGAAAAAGGCAGACTGACCAAGGAACTGACAAGAGCAGAAGCAAATACTTTTAACACCGCCATTTTAATGACGACGGAAAAAAGTATTCTTGGGATGTGCGACCAGAACACAGGACTACTGGTACGTTGCCTTGAATTTGAAGAAATTGTTTGGACAAAGTCCGCCCAAAGTGCAGACCGTATAAAGGCGGTCTGCGAGCAAAACTATGGGTTTGTGATTGAAAACATTGCGACTCTACTCCTCAAATATGAAGCGGCAGGGAAGACCTCAGAAATAGTAGATGCGTACTGGAGCTATCAGAAACGTTTTGTAGAGCAGATGAGGGCAGAGGGAAAATATACGCCGCTTACTGAAAGAATATGCAAGAATATTGCCATGATTGCTCTTGGAGCGGAGTTCTTCTCCAAGATTACAAAAATCCAACTTGATGCCATAGCGATTGGAAGAAAAGTCTTGTCGTATACCGCGGTAACGGATCCGGGGCGGTTAGATATTGGATATCGCGCATGGGAGTATTTGTGTCAATATGTAACGGCAAATTACGCAAACTTTGTACAGGGAGCGCCGGTCAAGCCTGACGACCCATCTGTTTCCGAATTTGAGCAAGTAAACATACCAAGAGACTGTAAGGGGAGGATCGTGACTTTCCATGCCAAACGTATAAAAAATGGAGAGTTTGTGACAGCGGAAGTCTTCATATCGGAACTAGTATTAGAGGAAATATTGTTGAAAGGTGGATTTCAAGATAAAAAAGTAATTTTAAAGAAATGGAGGGAGAGTGGGATTTTACATAGCGAACCAGATCGCTATAAGGGAGATATTGAAATAATAAAGGGACAGCCTGTGAAGGGCTACCAGATTTATCTCCCGGCATCTCTGAGTGATTCCAAGAAAGCTGAAACCGCCGAAAAGAAGAAAAATGCAGTGTGGGAAAAGGTCAACAAGTCTGAGATACCATTTGAAGAGGCGAACAAAGTTCAAGGGAAACCGGAAACAAGGACAGAAGGGGCTAAAGATAAGCAGACTGCAGATGAGGAAACAGACTGGAAATATGAAGAGAAGTTTAAAGTAGATTAAAAAAACTGAGGGGCAAGACATAATTTCTTGTCCCTCAATAATAAGATAAAAGTGGAGGAAGAGATTGTGGCACGAAAAAGAACGATTACAGGCTCGGTACGTCCGAGACCAAATAAAGATGACGTAAAGTACTATGATGTAATTCTGGAATTAGGAACCGATCCACTTACAGGCAAGCGCAACAGAGTGCGCTTTAAGAGTGATTCAGATAATAGAGAAGAAGCGGAAAATCTCCTTACAATAAAAAAGGCTGAATACTTGCAGGGGGACTTGTTGCTTCCAAACGAAATGACGGTTGAATACTTTATGAATGAATATCTGGAGAACTATGTACGCATTCAGAGTAGTCCGGCGACATATCGTGATTATAAAACCAATAGTGAACGTTATATCATTCCTATGTTTGGGAAGATTAAGCTTCAGAACCTCACTAAAGCCGCTATCCAGAAAGTATATAATGGATGGCGTGAGAAATCTAATGCCAGCAAAAAGCCGCTTAAAGCCGAGTCCATACGGCATATTAACAGGATTTTAAAAGCGGCTTTGAATGTAGCGTGTGAACTGGGGTACATTAAAACAAATCCGACCAAGAATGTAAAGATAGGGAAAGACCTTGTAACGAATCATCTTGACGTGTACACAACGGAAGAGATACAGGAGTTGAAAAAGGCGGTCAAGGGGACGGATATGGAACTGCCTGTTGCGCTTCTTTTCGACTGTGTCATGCGCCGGGGAGAACTGCTCGGACTATGCTTTGAGGATATTGATTTCGACAAGAAGATTGTAACAATCCAACATTCGTGGGTGGAATCCGAGGATAGCAAGCATCCAGTGCTCAAAGACTGCAAGACAGACGGCTCATACAGGAAGATGGTGGTAAGTGATGAGACGATCCGGCTGTTGAAGCATCAGCAGTTGCTCTGCAAACAAATCTGTCTTAGAGAGGGGAAGCGGTTCACAGGCAAACAGAGAGTTGTTTGTAAACAGGATGGAGAGCCGTTTCTTCCGAAGAGTTTCACAAGGAAATGGGCAGAGACGTTAAAGAAGTATGGACTGCGCCATATAAAACTTCATGGAACACGGCATAGTGCTATTTCATGGTTACTGTCACAGGGAGTACCATTACATATCGTACAGGCAAGGGCAGGACATCAAGACCCTAAGATTACACTTTCCGTGTACAGCCATGTGGCAAAGGATGACGAAAATCTGGTGGCTAATCTGATGGATGAAAGACTGTTCAAAAAGGTCTCAAACGAGTAAGGACATATAGTTTGGCGCGAAAATGAGGATTTTGAATATCTGAAAAGATTGGGAAATAGCGCAATACAGCCCTTTTCAGGAGAAGGCTACCACCTGATTACCATACTGGTTTTGTGTAGTTTGTTCTTTTTTGGCTGGCACGGTGGATGAGAAAGACCCGAAAACCCGTTTTCCCGTCCTGGAAAACTGAATGCGAAGAGAAAATTCATTAGAATTTTCTGCATTCAGGGGACGGGAAATCGGGAAATCGGGGATTTTCGAATCCAACCAGTGCCAGACCTTTGGAAAAGATTGGTGGAAAGAAATGTTGTCCATGAAAAGAAAGGCTTATTTGTAGCGAGTGGGCGCGGATTTCGTCGCGGATTTTTTGAGAAAAGATTATTTGAAAATGCAAACGACTTGGAGGAACCTATATGGAAAAATTTGTCGCGACTTTTTCTCTGTGAATGTCTCTTAATCAGGGTGTCCAGGGTTCGAACCCCTGATCGCGCATTCAAAAATCGCTGATTTTAAGGACGTAGAAGCCTTGGGGTCGGCGGTTTTTTTCTGCCACAAATGGCGGATTTGCGCGGTTTCCATGCTTGCGACAGAAAAAGAACAAGTCAGAGCAAGGCGAAAAGAAAAATTGGAAGGGAAACAAAAATGTGGCGCGAAATCCGTCGCGAGTTCGTCGCGAGCAAAATAAATAGTCCAAGTTGATAGTGAAAATTAATTGCAGAATTGACAGCAGATGTATCTGGAAAGATACCTGCTGTTATTTTTTGTAAATTTCAGGAACGTCTTACGGAAAAGTCCGGATAGAAACCTCTCAGTGCATTCATGATAAGCTTAAATGTAAGTTCGGCCATATGCTGGGGACTTACGGAAGATTCTTCTGACAGCCAGGCCTTGACCAGGCCGATACAGCCGGAGAGGCAGAAGGCGTAGTAGTATGTCAGGTCATCCATTTTCTCCGGGAATGTTTCCTTCAGGGCGTTCAGGCTGTGTTCGGAGAGGATGTTTTCAATACGGTGCAGAAAAGAGATGTCACCGTTAGGGCCCAGGAGAGCGGCGCAGATATCCCGGTTTTCCGCGAGGATGGAAAAAATATCCTCGATGAACGGAAAGCTGTCTTCGTTGAACGGACTTACCGGATGGGTATGGATCAGATCTTCGATGTCTTCAGTCAGTTCGTTTTCAATCTTTTCCATCATGTCATAGATGTCCGCATAGTGCAGATAGAAAGTGGAGCGGTTGATGTCCACTTTTTCTACGAGTTCTTTGACCGTGATCTCTTTTAAACTCTTTTCTTTCAGAAGTTCGGCAAGTCCCTGGCGGAGCTGGGCTCTGGTCTTGCGAACCCGCCGGTCCATATTTTTTGACATGAAACATTTCCTCCTTTAAAAATAATAGACACCGCATCGTTTGCTTATCCATTAACAGACAGAGTAGTGTTACATTAATGGTTGTATCTTTTTTATGATTTTACTATAATTCATAATGTTAAAAAAATCAACACAATATCTATTAATAGAACTAATGTTGTAAAAAGAAAGGGGACAGGGGACAATGCTGAGACAGGAATGGAACAGGCTGTTCAAAAATAAGATTTTACTGATTGTTACAGTCGCGGTCATCGCGATCCCGACAATCTATACCACACTTTTTCTTGGATCCATGTGGGACCCATACGGGAATATCGATAAACTTCCGGTGGCGGTCATCAACCATGACGTGCCGGTCACCTATGAAGATCAGAAACTGGACATCGGTGGAACATTGATGGAGGAACTGAAAAACAACGATTCTCTGGACTTTCAGTTTCCGTCAGAGACGGAGGCGCAGAAGGGCCTTGAGAACGGCACGTATTATATGGTCATCACCATACCGAAGGAATTTTCGGCCCATGCCTCATCGTTGACAGACGCGCATCCGAAGAAGATGACGCTGGCTTATGAAACGAATCCAGGAACGAACTACATCGCGTCCAAGATGAGCGAGACGGCGATGAAGGAACTGGAGAGCTCAGTGCGGGAAGAGGTTACAAAAACGTATACAGAAGTTCTGTTCGACAAGCTTGCGGAAGTGGGTGGCGGAATGCAGGAAGCGGCGGATGGTTCGAGTGAACTGAAAACAGGAACGGATCAGCTGACAGAGGGAAATCAGACGATTACCGACAATCTGCAGGTCCTTTCAGACAGTGCCTTGGTATTTGTGGAGGGAAGCCGGGAACTGGAAGTGGGGATTAGCCAGTATACAGATGGGGTCAGTGCAGCTGCAGCAGGGGCAGAAGAGCTGCAAAGTGGTGTAAATGCACTGGACAGTGGTGTAAATGGTGCGCAGAAAGGAGGCTCTGACCTGGCAGCTGGCGCGGTGGATGTAGATGATAACATGACTGCGCTCAATGCCGGACTGTCCGAACTGAATGCGGCGGCGTCGGCCCTTCCCAATGCGGCGGATGTGCTGAATGACGGCGCGGATTCATTAAGTAACGGTGCGCAACAGCTCTCAGACGGGATTGCATCTCTGTCTGACGGGGCGGCCGGCCTGAAGAATGGTGCAGATGTGCTTAGCTCCGGCCTGCAGTCTGCTGCTTCCAGTTCCCAGTCGTTGCGCGACGGGGCGGCCGGGATCAGTCAGGCGCTGTCAACACTCGCCGGAGAGGAAGGTGTGCCGGAGGAAGTGAGGGCACAGATCGCAGCAGTTCAGCAGCAGGCGGACATATTTTCCACAAGCATTTCCGCCTACACATACGGTGTCGATGAAGCGGCGGCCGGGAGCGCGCAGATCGCATCGGAGATCCCGGATCTTCAGAACGGCATTTCCGCAGTACAGGGTGGTGCAGATTCCCTTAAGAACGGGATTGGGCAGCTTCAGGCTGGCACTTCCGCATTGGCAGAACAGGCGCCGGCGTTTGTGAATGGAATTTCCGCTGCTGCATCAGGGGCAGATCAGCTTCAGAAGGGAACATCGATGCTCCGGAAAGGATCTGCGGATCTGGACAGCGGTCTGGGAGAGCTGGCACAAGGAAGCGCGAAGCTGAAAGATGGAACGGATACGCTTGTCTCCGGAACCGGACAGCTTACCTCGAACAGCAAAGCGTTGACGGAGGGCGCGGCATCACTAACAGATGGAGCCTGCCAGATCAGCAGCGGCGCGGGACAACTCTCTGACGGCAGTGGCGAACTGGGCGATGGGATCAGGCAGGTTTCGGAAGGCGCGGAGACGCTGTCAAAGGAACTGGGAAGCGGCGCGGAGCAGATCCTGGAGACGAATACATCGGATCAGGCGGCAGATATGTTTGCCGCACCGATAGATACGGAAGAGACAAAGATTACGGAGGTGGCCAACAACGGACATGCCATGGCGCCGTATATGATGTCCGTAGGCTTGTGGGTTGGCTGTATCGCGTTCAGTCTGATGTATCCGCTGACCAGTTATGCCGGGCAGATGAAATGCGGTTTCCGCTGGTGGATCAGCAAGGCATCCGTACTCTATCTGACGGCAGTGCTCCAGGCAGTAGTTATGATCGGTGCACTGCATATATTCGATGGTTTTACACCTGTGGAAATGGGGAAGACGGTCCTGGTAGCGTGTGCGGCTTCCCTTGCGTTCATGTCGGTGATGTACTTCTTCACCAGCCTGCTGGGGCGCGTTGGAAGCTTCCTGATGCTGATCTTCATGGTGATCCAGCTGGCAGGTTCCGTGGGGACATATCCCTATGAACTGTCCGGATCATTTGTGCCGTATCTTCACGACTGGGTACCGTTTACGTATACGGTGGAAGCATTCCGCAGCACCATAAGCGGCGGGGAGAGTGTCCGGGGCTGCCTCGTTTTCCTGTTGCTCCTGTTCCTCGTATTTACAGGACTTACGATCCTGGAGTTCACTGTGCGGGCACGGAAAATCCGGGAAGGAAGGAACACATGGATGGTATGGCTGGAAGAGCAAGGACTGGCATAATGGATGAAGTTTCGTTAAGGGACCAACTGTTCCGGGTATCAAATGAATAATAAACTTTTAGGGGCTATTGCAGGGCAGAAGAGATTGTCGGAGCAGTAGCCCTGTTAAGGTCGGATAGACGGAGTAAATCTATTATAATGAGAATAATTGAGCAGAGGGGCGGCGTTTTTTTCTGCCTTTTTATTGGATTGTGGAGAAAAGTCTGTGCAGAATGAGGTATAATAATTGCAGGAAGAAAGGCAGATGTACCATGAAGGGAAAAGGGAGAAAACGAAAAAAGACCAGATGGAAAAGAAGAGTGCTGGCAGTCTGCCTTGTGCTCGTACTGATCCCGGCAGGCTATATAGGGCTGATCCTTGGCTATATGGGGAAGGTGGAACCGGAGACAGACGCAGTTACCACAAATACAGAGAGCTCCATGTATACGCTGGAAGAATTTTCTGAGCGTCTGAAGCCCTACAGCGGGCTTTACGAGGAGGCGGTGCTTGCTCATGCAGATGAGCCTGACAGCGGGACGTACGTGATACCCGGTCTTGAGTCGGCCAGGACGCTCACCTCGAACGGAGACGGAAAATATTCTATATGTACAGGCATGACGCCTCAGGGGATCACTGTGTCAGAGCAGTATCTGTTTATCAGCGCTTACTGTCAGTCTAAGACACATAACTCTGTTGTCTTTATGATAGATAAGGAGACCCATGAGTTTGTTAAGGAGATCGTCCTGCCCAACAAGGCCCACGTGGGGAGTCTTGCGTATGATGGCGAGAACAATAATCTGTGGGTGTGTGGGAGCAGGAATGGCGTGGCCCAGGTGAATGCGCTGGATATGGAAAGCGTGGAGGCGTATGATTTTTCCGAGAGCTGGGAGCCGGTCAGCTTTCTGCATGTCAACAATATACTGGACATACCGAGAAGCTCTTTCATGACCTATCACGCTTCGTATCTCTACGTGGGATATTATTCTACAAAGGAGAACAGCATGATCAAAAAATATGAGGTGCAGGATGACGGAAATATACAGAGTGTTCCCATCAAGCACCGCACGTCAAAAGTCCGGCAGGGCGTGGCGGATGACGAGGACCTGAAAATATCCCGGTATGCCCAGGGGATGACCTTCCTGAGCGATATACTTTTCCTGTCTTATTCCATGGGGATTGTTCCTTCGAGGCTGGCAGCATACCAGGTCTCTGACGGCATCAGGGATTACACAGATGAGATGGCACTGGAGGATATCCGTCTCCCGTATATGCTGGAACAGATCTGCATGGACGGAGGGACGATGTACCTTCTCTTTGAGTCGGGAGCCTACCCGTACCGGTATCTCCCCGGGCTCTCTGTGGACAGAGTCCTGAAAATAGATATCCTGTAGACAGCGAAAACCCGCTGGCCATGAGGCCTGCGGGTTTTCGTCGTTGTTATAGTTATCTAAAGGAATGAGAGTAAAGTGCAACACCAAAGAATTCTGCCGTGGTGTCATACTTTATGAGGGGGGAGATAGTTGACTGTTCATCAACTATCTGACTGTTATTATAATGAACAGATATGTCCAAAATATGAGCAGTCTCTAAAAAAATCAGAAAGTTTCTTAATAGAACCTTAAGTTTTTATAATCGCTGTGTTTAGAATTAAAAACAAGACAAATATCGAAAGTTTTCGCTCTATTCATTATCCTTTATTATAGCAGAAAATGGCGTAAAATCAAGAAATATATAGGATAACAGAGCAACAAAAAATGACCAGACATCCGAAGGAATGTCTGATCATTTTTTGTCTTCCTGATCACTGAGAGCAGATAACGGGAGTCGAACCCGCCTTTCCAGCTTGGGAAGCTAGCGTCATACCGATAGACTATATCTGCATGGTTCCAGTATAACACCTTTTAGAAAAAAATCAAGCGGGTGATGGGAATCGAACCCACGTATCCAGCTTGGAAGGCTGGTGTTCTACCATTGAACTACACCCGCGAACGAATGTTATATTATCATATAAATTTAAAAAATGCAAGGGGAAGTTAAAAAATCAATGTAAAAATATTAGGGGTATGCCGGGATGGGAAAGAAAAGCAGGAAGGGAGGAGGGACCTTATTGCTGCGATTACCTTAAATGCCCTGTGAGAATATCGACGAATTCACCAGTCGTGGGTTTGCTGAACAGAGGGCAGGGAGAAATAGCCTGCAGAAGATTTTTGTTTCCTCTTTCCCAGCAAACAGTGATGACGGTGCGCAGATCACGCTCCACACTCCCGGCGCTTGTGTGGCAGATCTCTGCAATTTTAGGATATAGTAATTTGCTGATGCCGAGCAGGTAGTCTTCGTCTTCAAGGCAAAGCGAAACAGCAACGATCAAGTATCTATATCCGCGATATGTCGCACCAATTCCAAGAGAACGCACCAAATATTGAATATCATTCATTTCAGCGATAACTATAACTCCCTTCCTGCCTGGCAGAACTCCACATGTTATATTATCGGAAAGCGGCCCGCTTATAATTATAAACGACATTATTCGACATTCTACGATAAAACAAGACGGAATGGAGAACTCTTTGGGGGGAATGACATATATTGATCATAAGAAGGTAAAAGACGGTGATCTTGTGCAGGTTTTTGGAATAGATGTGAGTGGATCGCAGGGAAATATTGACTGGGAGGAAGTCAAGAGAGCAGGGGTGCGCTCGGCCATGATCCGGGCAGGCTTCGGAAGCGGGAGCATTGACGACCAGTTCCGAAGGAACGCGGAGGGCTGCACCCGGCAGAGCATACCCTTCGGTGTGTACTGGCTGTCCTACGCCTGGTCGCCTGGGATGGCCCGGGAGGAGGCCCGGCAGTGTCTGGAGACCATTGAAGATTATAAGGTGGACTACCCGGTGTGCATATACTTTGGGAGAGACGCGGTCCGCTATGCGGCGTCAAGGGGCGTGGCGGTGACAAAGGAGCTGGCCGCCCGGATCGTGGAAGCTTTCTGCGAGAGCGTGGAGGAGCGGGGATATGCTGCCATGTACGGCACCGAGCCGGACTTTCTGGAGAACCTGTTTGACGGCAGGCTCAGGGAAAAGTATCCCTTCTGGATACAGGGGGACGGGCCGCCTTGCGTGATTTCATAATTTCTTAAGAAATTCCGCATCTGCCTCTTAAAAAATCCCTGCTATTCTTGTAATATGTAAGGGAGGTGATAAAGATGGCAAAAATATTAGTATGTGACGACGACAAAGAAATTGTGGAGGCAATTGACATATATCTGACACAGGAGGGGTATGAAGTGCTGAAAGCCTACGACGGGCAGGAGGCGCTTAAGGTGTTGAATGCAAACGATGTGGACCTTCTGGTGATCGATGTCATGATGCCGCGCCTGGACGGGATCCGGGCGACGCTGAAGATCCGGGAAGAGAACAATATTCCCATTATCATCCTTTCTGCAAAGTCGGAGGATGCGGATAAGATCCTCGGACTCAATGTGGGGGCGGACGACTATGTGACAAAGCCGTTTAATCCGCTGGAGCTGGTGGCCAGGGTAAAATCCCAGCTGCGCAGATTTACCCAGCTTGGAAGCACGGCAAAGGAAAACAATGCGGCAGTATACACGACAGGGGGACTCTCCATCAATGATGATCTCAAGGAAGTGACTGTGGACGGCGAGCCGGTGAAGCTGACTCCTATCGAGTACAATATCCTGCTGCTTCTCGTGAGAAATCAGGGCAAAGTTTTCTCTATCGAGCAGATCTATGAGAATATCTGGAACGAAGATGCCATCGGAGCGGACAACACAGTGGCGGTACATATCCGGCACATCCGGGAGAAGATCGAGATCAATCCGAAGGATCCCAGATATCTCAAAGTAGTCTGGGGAGTAGGCTACAAGGTAGAGAAGATATAAACAGGAGGGAGAACGTATGAATAAATGGTATAGATCGGCTCCTGTCAAAGGAGCGCTGCTTCTGATCCAGCAGGTCCTGGTGGTGCTGGCGGTGGTGGGACTGGTGTGGCTGTCCGCCTACCCCGGCCTTGCCCAGGACATTGTCTCCGGGTCAGAAGGAGGATACAGCCAGTCAGAGGGATTTGGCCAGCGGGTGTACTGGGATTCCCAGAACATTATAAGTGCAGTGGCTGACAAGGATGGGCTGGAGACAGACGGAAAACTGGATGAGACAAAGCTCGTGGACATCAAGGAAATGTGTGAGACGGGAACCATTACCGGGGAAAACATAAACGGTCTGGCCTACACCATCGGAGAGCTGAGCGACTGGGGAAAAAGGATCGAGAGCGGTAATGTTTCTGTGACGGACAATGCGGCCTACAATAATGCGTACAACGGGACACAAAATGTCATTGTATGCCAGAAGCCGGACGGAACCTATGACTACTATTACTATGATGATTTCAAAAGCCGGATCGAAGCCGGAGAGCTGTCTTTTATGACAAAGTCAGATGATACGACTACATCAGAGGACATCCTCTCCTACCTGGAGAGCGGCTCCCTGTACCAGGAAGACGGCATGGGGACTGTGGTAGATGGAAACAACCAGGTGATCTACAGGAACATCTGGAATTATGACGGGTACTGGCTGGAGGAGGCCTATGCGCCGGACGGTGCAGAGACGATCCTGGATATTGCGAACAGCGATCCCCGGTGGAACGGAAAGCTCAGCGAGGCATTTTCGGAGATTGATACAGCAGTGAATATGATCAGCTCAAAGATGGGAAATTATACATCCATCACCGACACCTGGGAGGAGGGAAACACCAACCTTACCTACCTGTATGCGGACACGAACGCGAAAAAGGTGTATACCAACCGGGCGGAGTTTGCTGACTATAATAAGCTGGAACAGAGCATAGACACCTTGAAGAAAGAGGGAAGCTACACAGTCGTGCGGCCCACCCTGGCAGAATTTGAGAGCAATATGAACGGGATCGGGGGCGACGAGTGGCGGCATACCGTCCAGGAGATGGGACCCGGCGGAGAGGACTTCGTCTACGCGGTGGGGATCGACACCGCCTACCCGGTGCAGGATGCCTACTACAATCAAAATCAGATGTACGAGACATATGCGCCTTCCATACAGGGCGTCATCGTGATGGGTGTCCTGGCAGTGATCGGCATTCTGGCCATCCTTGTGTGGCTGACTCTTGTGGCAGGCCGGTCCACCAGGGATGAAGAAATCCACCTGAACGTCTTTGACCGGATCAAGACAGAGCTGGCGGCGGCGCTGACGCTGGGGGCCTGGCTGCTTCTGTGCTACCTTGCTACCAATATGTACGGACCTTTCAGGGGAGCGGTCTATGAGGGGGATTACTATTACACAGATATGTTCCAGATCAGTATTGGAGACGTGGTCCTTGTGTCCGGCATAGCTGTGGTCACCTGTGTCATGTTCATGGTGGGCTATCTGAGCCTGGTGAGAAGGATCAAGGCAAAGACCCTGTGGAAAAACAGCATCCTCAAGTGGCTGTGCGGGTTTGTGCGCAAAGTGGCAGAGCATATCAGTGAAGTGTGGCGGATCGTGCTGGCGCTTCTGGGTGTCCTGTTCCTCCATTTCCTGGTGCTGGAGTCCGGCGGAAGTGTCTTCCTGTTTGTCCTGCTGATGCTGGCAGTGGATGTGCTGGTGGCGGTCTACATGATCCGCCAGGTCATAGGACGGAACCGGCTGGGAGAAGGGATCTCGCGGATCGCGGCGGGGGAAGTGGACTACAAGATCCCGCTGGAAGGCCTGCGGGGCGGCCAGAGGGATGTGGCAGAAAAGATCAACACCATAGGAGAAGGGCTGGACGCGGCTGTTGAGGCCAGTATGAAAAATGAAAGGCTCAAGACAGATCTGATCACAAATGTGTCCCACGACATCAAGACGCCCCTGACTTCCATCATCAACTACGTGGACCTGTTAAAGAGGGAGAACCTTACAGACCCGAAGATACAGGGGTATCTGGATGTGCTGGAGGCCAAGGCCCAGCGACTGAAAACGCTGACAGAGGACGTGGTGGAGGCATCTAAGGTGAGTTCCGGCAACATCTCGCTGGAGTACATGAACATCAATCTGGTGGAGATGATCCAGCAGACCAGCGGAGAATTTGAAGAGAAATTCAGCGCCCGCAGCCTGAAGGAAGTGCTGACCCTGCCGGAGCAGGAAGCCATCATCCATGTGGATGGGCGGCGCATGTGGAGAGTGCTGGAAAATATCTACAACAACGCTGCCAAATATGCTATGGAGGGGACCAGGATCTACGCGGACCTGACCGTGAGCGAAAAGACGGTAACCTTTAACCTGAAAAATGTGTCTGAGCAGCCGCTGAACATTGACGCAGACGAGCTGACAGAGCGTTTTATCCGGGGAGATGTATCCCGGAGTACGGAAGGGAGCGGGCTGGGGCTTTCCATTGCGAAATCCCTGACGGAAATGCAGGGAGGCACATTTGACCTGTACCTGGACGGAGATCTGTTCAAGGTGACCATCACCTTCCCGCGGGTGACAAAAGAGGAGCATGCGGCCGAGAGCAGGGCCGGGCAGACGGAATAAAGAATAAGACAAGAAAGCGCAATGGGGACTGGTATTTTCTGAAAAAAACCAGTCCCCATTTACTCATTTCCCATCTTGCGCTATAATATGGCTATGGAAAATTTAAGAACATTGTTTGAAGAAAATTTAAATACAGATTTTATCTCCGCCACCCTGAGCAGTCCCAGGACTAAGGGGGGCGTGGTCAAAGTGAAAGTGCGTCCCTTAATGAAGAAGGGCACACTTTTCTTTCAGTTGGAGGAGTTTAAGGGGAACCAGGCGTTCCATCGGAACCTGCCGGCCCATGAGGCCTGCGAAGCGCTCCTTGTGTATATGGAAGAGATGAAGCAGCTCCAGATGGAGACGAGACAGTCCTCCGTCACGGCGCTGGTCAGCAAAAAGGGAAAGGTCACCGTGAAAAAGAAGGCCAGGAAGGAGCCGGCAAAAGAGGCGGACCTGTCCCACAACAGACAGAAGAGATACATCCTCAGGGAGGGGACGCCTGTGCCTTTCCTGGTGGATTTGGGAGTCATGACCAGAGAGGGAAAGGTGGTCCACGCGAAATTCGACAAGTTCCGCCAGATCAACCGCTTCCTGGAATTTATCGAGGACATCCTGCCGCGCCTGGAGGACAGGGCGCAGGAAGGCAGGGAGCTGACCATCCTTGACTTCGGATGCGGGAAATCTTACCTGACTTTTGCCATGTACTACTATCTCCATGAGCTGAAGGATTATGATATCCGGATCATCGGTCTGGATCTGAAGCGGGATGTGATCCGCCATTGCAATGAGCTGAGTGAGAAATACGGCTACAGCAAACTGAAGTTCCTGGAGGGGGACATTGCCAACTACACGGGTGTGGACCGGGTGGACATGGTGGTCACGCTCCACGCCTGCGACACAGCCACGGACTACGCCCTGGCCAAAGCCGTCGGGTGGGATGCCAAAGTGATCCTGTCCGTGCCCTGCTGTCAGCACGAGCTGAACAGTCAGATCCAAAGCGACGTCCTGGAACCGGTGCTCAAATACGGCCTGATCAAAGAGCGCATAGCTGCCCTTGTGACAGACGCCCTGCGGGCAGAGTACCTGGAGCGGGAGGGCTATGAGACACAGGTGCTGGAATTTATTGATATGGAACACACGCCGAAAAATATCCTGATCCGGGCAGTGAAGACCGGGAGAAAGGGAAGAAATGAAGAAAAGCTGCAGGCGTGCCAGGAGGCGCTGCACGTGCATCCCACGCTTGGAAGGCTGTTAGATACAGAGCGAGGAGCAGACAGATGAAGAGACGCCTGATACATGCGGGCATACTGGCCGCCGTTTTTGTCGTGGCGGTCATAGTGTTCAGCTATGTGACAAACAGAGGAAACAACAATATGACAGCGGACTTAGGGAGCGCCACGCTGCCCTCTGTGTCCTTTTCCTGCCAGGGATATGAAGTGAATTATCTGACCGGGTACACCCAGGCGATGGATGCGTCCACCATGCGGGACAGTATCCTCCCGGTGACCGGGCAGACTTTGGAGATGCATATCCAGAGCTACGATGCCCGGGTGCAGTCCCTGGACTATGAAGTGTACTCTCTGGATGGGACCGAGCAGCTCTCAAAGGAGAGCGTGGATGAGCCCCAGGAGACTGTGAGCCTGCAGTTTGACGCCAGCCTCCTGACAGAGGAGCGGCTCCTTCTCCTGACCCTCCATGTGGACGGCGAGGAGATCTACTACTACACAAGGATCGTGGATGGGACAGACCACTCTACTTCAGAGTGCCTGAAATACATTTCCGACTACCATGTAAATGCCATGGGAAAGGTGGAGAATGTGGGAGTCGGAGCAGCCCTTGAGCCCACCGGCGAAGAGGGAACGAATTATTATCATGTGACGATTCATTCAGATTATGACCACGTCTCATGGGGAGGTCTTCAGCCCCAGGTGACAGGGACAGAGAGATGGAAGATCACAGAGTCCAACTCTACATACACCTCTGTGATCCTGGAATACCAGGTGCAGTGTGCAGGGGAGGAAAATGAGCAGGACATCCACAGCGTAAAAGAATTTTTCAGGGTGAGAAATGTGTCCGGCACCATGTATCTTTTGAATTATGACCGGACCATGGAGCAGGTGTTTGACCCTGCCGGGACAGTGATGAGTGAGAAGGGGATCCTCCTTGGGATCACGGATCCGGATGTGCCCTATCTTGTCAGCAATGACGGGACCCGGGTGGCCTTTATCCAGGCAAATGAGCTGTGGTACTACAACCAGGAAACGGACGAGATTTCTCTTCTGTTCAGTTTTATGGACTCGGAGAACAAGGATATCCGGAATTTTACAGATGAGCATGAGATCCGGCTCCTTCGGATGGACGGGGACGGGAATGTCACGTTTGCCGTCTATGGCTACATGAACCGGGGAGCCCACGAGGGCGAGGTGGGAGCGGCCATCTATTATTACCAGGCTGAGCAGAACAACATTGACGAGAAGGCGTTTATCCCCAGCAATAAGTCAGCCGCCGTGGCTTCGGAGGAGCTGGGAAAGCTGGTCTACTACAGTGTGGACCGGGAGATGCTCTATGTGCTGGCCGGGGGAACGCTCTATGAGATCCATATGGAAAAGGAAGAGCAGACCGTCCTGGCAGAGGGGCTGGAGGAAGGACAGTATGTGACCTCAGATGACGGACAGCTGGCAGCTTACCAGACCAACGGGACGCTGTACGAAGCCCCGGAAGTGACGGTTATGGATCTGGAAACGGGAGAGAGCTATACGGTACAGGCAGATGAGGGCGCAGCCGTAAGACCGCTGGGCTTTGTGAACGGGGACTTTGTGTGCGGCATGTCCAGACAGTCCGACGTGGGCCGTACAGTCTCCGGGGAGGAGATCTACCCCATGTATAAGGTGGAGATCCGCAGCAGCGCCGACAAGGTGCAGAGGACCTACCAGTCCGACAGTGACTTTGTGCTGAGCGTGGAAGTATCCGGGGGCATGATCAACCTGGAGCGGGTCGTGAAGAGCGGGGAGACCTACACGCAGATCGCGGCCAGCCAGATCACCAGCAATGAGGAGAAAAAGGAGAGCAATATTTCTCTTGAGTCCTATGTGACAGATCTGAAAGAGACACAGATGAGGCTCACCTTTGCGGACGGCCTCGCAGACAGGAATCCCAAAGTGCTGAGGCCCAAGCAGGTATTGTACGAGCAGCCGGCCCAGGTGGCCTTTGAGGAGAAGGCCCAGGGCGATGTCTACTACGTATACGGAACCGGACGGTTTCAGGGCTCGTATGACAATGCCGGCGACGCGGTCGTGAAGGCCGACGAAGTCAGCGGCGTGGTCGTGTCGGAAGAACAGAAATACGTCTGGGAGAGAGGAAACCGATATCTGGAGTATGTCATCACAGACCGGGACGATGCGATCAATACCCTCCGCGAAAGGCTTGCGGGAGGCGCCATGGCAATGGACGCCGTGCAGGAAGTGCTGGGGGGACAGACCCTGGATCTGACAGGGTGCACCACGGAGGAGATGCTGTACATCGTCAATAAAAATATGCCGGTGGTGGGCATAGCGGGAGACGGAAGCTGTGTGATCCTGATCGGCTATGACCAGTCCTATGTGACTTACATAGAGGCAGCCACCGGGAACCGGACGGCCATTTCCTATGAACAGATGGATACGCTTCTGTCGGGAAGCGGGCGCACATTTATCAGTGCATTAGAATAAGAACAGAACAAAGAGGCGCAGGACGTCTGTGTGTATCGCATCACAGAACCGTCCTGCGCCTCTTTTTCTTATCCGGGCAAAACAGTAGATTTATACCGGGCCGGGCCTACATGGCAGCTGCTCTTGGGAATAACGTATTCCGGTAGCGGTTCAGCGCATAGTAGACAATGAGCCCCAGGATGGTGCAGGAGATTACCTCTCCGATGCCCACCGTCAGCATAAGGAACGGGATGGGCAGATTTACACCGTAAGCGATCCGCAGTACCAGCGGCACGATGACTACGTTGGAGATGATCGGCGGCAGTGTCCCGATGATGGGCTTGCGGCTGCGCAGAAGCCAGGTGAAGACAGCCCCGATCAGTGTGGCAAGACTTCCGAAGACGATGTCCGGAAGGAGCGCTCCGCCCACGATATTCCCCAGCAGGCACCCGATGAAAAGTCCCGGGATGGCAGCCGGCGTAAACAGGGGAAGGATGGTCAGCGCCTCAGCGATCCGCACCTGTATCTCCCCGAAGGAAATGGGTGCGAAGATGTAGGTCAGCACCACGTAGATGGCAGCGATCATGGATGCCTGCGTCATAAATGCTACATTTTTGTTCTTCATATTCAGTTCTCTCCTTTAGTTTTGTTTTACGAGTGGAAGGTCTCGAACACTCGGCACATTTTACGGCGGTGACCGCCGGCAGACCTTGAAAGACCTTGGTTTTATGCGGGTCTGCAACGAGGGATAGTATAGCATGACAGGATGGAAAAATCAAGGAATGTCCGGGATTTGTCCGATATTGGAAAGGGAAGGCTGTTTTTTAATGACTTAAATTATGTAATTTTATACAAAAACCGATAAGTCAGAAACAAAGAATAGGGGTGGCGCTGATGGACAAGAAACCGTTTGACTTTAAAGATCTCATGGCTTTTGGAATGCTCATTCTGGCATTGCTGACATTTGTATTTACGTTTATCAGATAGTGCTTTAAGGCATAGAAAAACCACCCCGAAGTGATATGATACCCCCAAGTAGGACACTAAAATATAAAAACCTACTTTGGGGGT
>NZ_CAUGIN010000041.1:0-21651 GCF_959599685.1 Lachnoclostridium phocaeense | reverse complement strand
ATTGTTCCGTGCTGCGCACTCTCACAATCCTACCCAATATTCGCATATCGTGGGATATACATCCCACTTTTATGCTCATATCGGGGCGGGTCCCAAGGTCTATCACCCACTTATGAGCAAGCTCATGTGGGCTTAGACCTTTTGACCCTGGCATCGTATAATATAGGAAGAAAAGTTATCAACAAAATGTGGATATCTTTCGGTAATTATGTGGATAACAAGGAAAATAATGTGGATTTTCAAGCTCAAAGGCTCTGTTTTACGCACTTTCTCTTTTTTCAAAACTTATCCACCCTTATTTTTCATTGCCTAATACCTTATTTTGATGTAAAATAGATAAGAATAAGCATATGATACAATGCATGAAATGTATGTTAGATTAGGAGTTATTTTGTAATGAACATCGTAGAAGAAAAATGGCCGGAAATTATAGAACATCTCAGAGTAGAGCATGAGCTCTCCAACGTGTCTTTCAACACCTGGATCAAACCTCTGAAGGTGTATAAAGTAGTAGATCATACGGTTTTCATTCTTGTCAATATGAATGCAAGCGTTGAGTACATTGATAAAAAATACAGGCTCCCTCTGAAGGTTTCCATTGCTGAGATCACAGAGAAGGAATTTGAGGTCGTTCTTGTGTCGGAAGATGACGACCGCCTGGACGAGATCATGGAGATGGCTTCAAAAGCATCTGAAAAGAAACGTACAAAGACTGCTGCTCAGAAGGCAGGGCTTAACCCCAAATATACATTTGATACGTTTGTTGTGGGAGGAAACAACAGTTTCGCCCACGCAGCCTCCCTGGCAGTTGCAGAGTCTCCGGGCGAAGTGTACAATCCCCTTTTCCTCTACGGAGGAGTTGGACTTGGAAAAACCCATCTGATGCACTCAGTGGCTCATTTTATTCTGGATAAAAATCCTAAGAAAAAAGTTCTTTACGTGACCAGCGAGACGTTTACGAACGAACTGATCCAGGCGCTGAAGAATCCAAAAGAAAATTCCATGTCGGATTTCCGCGATAAATATCGGAACAACGACGTACTCTTGATCGACGATATCCAGTTTATCATAGGAAAAGAGAGTACCCAGGAAGAATTCTTCCACACCTTCAACCACCTGCACACGGCAGGAAAACAGATCATCATCTCCAGCGACCGTCCTCCGAAAGATATCGAGACGCTGGAGGCAAGGCTGCGCACCAGATTTGAGTGGGGACTGATCGCGGACATCTCCGCACCAGATTATGAGACAAGGATGGCCATTCTGCAGAAGAAGATTGAGATGGATTCTCTGCAGAAATACAATATTCCTGACGATGTACTGGAATATATCGCCACAAATGTCAAGACAAACATCCGTGAGCTGGAGGGATCTCTCAACAAACTGATCGCTCTCTACAAGCTCCAAAACACCCAGGAGGCTATCGACATTCCCCTTGCGGCTGAAGCCCTGAAGGACATTATCTCTTCCCAGGCAAACCGGGAGGTGACACCGGAACTGATCCTGGATGTTGTCTCCGAGCATTTCGGAATCAGCATCGCAGATCTTAAGAGCAGCAAGAGGACCGCTGAGATCGCGATTCCCCGCCAGATATTCATGTATCTGTGCCGGGACATGACATCCGCCTCCCTGAAAGTGATGGGTATCGTCCTTGGAGGAAAGGATCACTCCACCATCAACCACGGTATCAAAAAGATACAGGCTGAGATCAAGGAGAACGAAAGCCTCAGCAACACCATTGATATAATAAAGAAAAAGATCAATCCTGTTTAGTATCCTTTCAGGATGTGGACAACATGTGGAAATGTTGTGAAAAACTATGTGGACGGACTGTGCATAGGACAGATAAACAATTCCTTTATCAAAAACACAAAAAAGTTTTCCTATGTCCATCCACATGTAAATTTTATGATTTCCACAGTGTTTTGAAATCGTGTGAGGCTTGAAAATACTGGCTTTGGAAGGCTTTTCCACTCTTTCCCAAGCCCTACTACGAAGAAGACGGAAAATCTATTATATATTTATCTATTGCAGACGCGCGAAAGGAGTTATACACAGCTATGAAAATCATATGCAGTAAAGCAGATCTTGTAAAAGGAGTCAGCATCGTATCCAAAGCAGTTCCTTCTAAGACAACAATGCCCATTCTTGAATGTATACTTATTGATGCCACAGTAGACATTATCAAGCTGACAGCCAATGATATGGAACTTGGCATTCAGACAGAGATAGACGGAGATATCAGAGAACATGGAATGATCGCTATAGACGCAAAGATTTTTTCAGAGATCGTCCGCAAACTTCCTGACAGCGATATTGTTATAGAGACAGATGAAAAAGATCAGATGACCATCACCTGCGAGAAGGCCAAATTCGATATTATGGGAAGATCCGGGGAAGATTTCTCCTATCTCCCTGTCATTGAAAAGACAGAGACCGTCACCATCTCCCAGTTCACACTGAAAGAAGTGATCCGTCAGACGATCTTCTCCATTGCAGACAATGAGAGCAACAAACTGATGACAGGGGAGCTTTTTGAAATTTCAAACGGCATGCTCAGAGTTGTATCTCTGGACGGACACCGCATCTCCATCCGCAGGATCGAACTGAAGGATGAGTGTCAGGATCACAAGATCGTTGTTCCTGGAAAGACTCTCACCGAGATCAGCAAGATCCTTTCCGGAGAAGCGGAGAGTCAGGTGAGCATGTACTTTACCGGCAACCATATTGTATTTGAATTTGACAGGACCGTGGTCGTGTCCCGTCTGATCGAGGGAGAGTACTTCAAGATCGACCAGATGCTCTCCAGCGACTACGAGACAAAAGTAAGGATCAACAAGAGAGACTTTTTGAACTGTATAGACAGGGCGACTCTGCTGGTAAAAGAGGGAGATAAAAAGCCTATTATCATCAATATCGGCGATGATGTGATGGAACTGCGGATCAAATCCCAGTTTGGATCCATGAACGAAGATATTATGATCACCAAAGAAGGAAAAGATCTGATGATCGGATTTAACCCGAAATTCCTCATCGATGCCCTCAGGGTCATCGACGATGAGGAAGTGGATCTCTATCTTATGAATGCAAAAGCTCCGTGCTTTATCAAAGATGAGACAGAGAGTTATATCTATCTGATCCTTCCGGTCAATTTTAACGCGATCTAGGAGAGTGATTTTATGCAGAGTTTACATCTCAGAGATGAATTTATTAAACTGGGGCAGGCCCTGAAGGCGGCCGGCCTTGTGGAGTCCGGTGTGGAGGCCAAAGAGGTCATCCAGGAAGGGCTTGTGAAAGTAAACGGCCAGACAGATACGAGGCGCGGGAAAAAGCTTTACCCGGGAGATATCGTTTCTTATAACGGAGAAGAAATAAAAATTGAAAATTAGATCTTTAAAACTTAAGGACTTCAGAAATTATGACCTTCTGAAGCTGGAGCCCTGCGGATCTACCAATATTTTTTACGGGAACAATGCCCAGGGAAAGACCAATATCCTGGAGGCTGTCTACATGTGCGGGACCACAAAGTCACACAGAGGAACCAGGGACAGGGACATGATCCGCTTTGGGCAGGATGAGTCCCACATTGAAGCGGTCATTGAGAAAAGGGGAATTCCATATCAGATCGATATGCATCTCAAGAAAAACAGTCCCAAAGGCATAGCAGTCAATAAAATGCCGATAAGAAAGGCAAGTGAACTGTTTGGCATCGTAAACATTGTTTTCTTTTCTCCGGAGGATCTGAATATTATCAAAAACGGACCCTCCGAGAGAAGAAGATTTATAGATCTTGAGCTTTCGCAGCTCGATAAAGTATATCTGAGCAATTTATCAAACTATAACCGCATTGTAAACCAGAGGAATCATCTCCTCAAGGATCTGGCCCGTCAGGAGTCGGGCGGCAGTTCGCTTGCGGAGACGCTTGATATCTGGGATATGCAGCTTGCAGGCTACGGTGAAAAGATCATAAAAGCCAGAAAAAAATTCATGGTCCAGGTGAATGATATCATTTCTGATATACACAGAAAACTTACCGGGGGCCTGGAAAACATAGAGGTAAAATACGAGCCTGACACAAAGGGGGAGCCCCTCCAGGAAGCCTTGAGAAGAGGGCGGGAGAGGGACCTTCGCATGAGGAGCACCGGGTGCGGACCCCACAGGGACGATATCTGTTTTATGACAAACGGGATCGATATCCGGAAATTCGGTTCCCAGGGACAGCAGCGGACAGCTGCCCTCTCCCTGAAACTTTCCGAGATAGAGCTTGTGAGGCTGCTCACAAAAGATACGCCCATCCTGCTTCTTGACGATGTGCTGTCTGAGCTTGACAAACACAGGCAAAACTATCTATTGGACAGTATTCACGACATACAGGCTCTTATCACCTGTACAGGTGTAGATGAATTTGTAAACCATCGATTTTCTATCAATAAAGTATTTCATGTCCATCAGGGGCATGTCACCATGGAAAACTAGGAGGAGATTATGAGTACAGAAAAAGTACAGCACGAGTATGGGGCGGATGAAATCCAGATCCTGGAAGGACTGGAGGCCGTCAGAAAACGCCCGGGAATGTATATTGGAAGTACATCGGCAAGAGGACTCCACCATCTTGTCTATGAGATTGTGGACAATTCTGTGGATGAGGCTCTGGCAGGTTTCTGCGATGAGATCCATGTACAGATCAACAAGGACAACTCGGTCACTGTCACAGACAATGGGCGGGGCATTCCTGTTGGAATCAACCACAAGGCAGGCATCCCGGCTGTGGAAGTTGTATTTACTGTGCTCCACGCAGGAGGAAAGTTCGGCGGAGGAGGATACAAGGTATCCGGCGGTCTCCACGGTGTGGGAGCTTCTGTCGTGAACGCTCTCTCCAACTGGCTGGAAGTGGAGATCTACCATGATGGAAAGATTTACAAACAGAGATATGAGCGCGGAAAAGTGATCAACAAGCTGGAGATCGTAGGAGACTGCCAGGAGGAAAAGACCGGCACAAGAGTCACATTTCTGCCGGATGACACCATATTTGAGGAGACAGTCTTTGATTTTGACGTGCTGAAAAGAAGACTCAGAGAGATGGCATTTCTGACAAGAGGACTGAAGATCGTTCTCATAGATGACAGGCCGGAAGAGGGACCTGTGAAAAAAGAGTTCCACTATGAGGGCGGTATCAAGGAGTTTGTCACCTATCTGAACCGGAGCAGCACACCTCTCTATGAGGATGTCATTTACTGTGAGGGAATGGTGAACAATGTGCAGGTGGAAGTAGCCATGCAGCACAACGATTCCTACACAGATAATACCTACGGGTTTGTAAATAATATTACCACTCCGGAGGGCGGAACCCACATTGTCGGCTTCCGGAATGCACTGACCAAGACATTTAACGATTACGCGAGAAAAAATAAATTGCTGAAAGACAGCGAGCCGAATCTGTCCGGCGAGGATATCAGGGAAGGCCTGACAGCCATCGTCAGCGTCAAGATCGAGGAGCCTCAGTTTGAGGGACAGACAAAGCAGAAGCTTGGAAACAGCGAGGCAAGGGGAGCTGTGGACAATGTAGTGAGCAAGCAGCTGGAGATCTACTTAGAGCAGAATCCGACGATCGCAAAGACCACAGTGGAGAAATCCGTTCTTGCCCAGAGGGCAAGGGAGGCGGCCAGAAAGGCCAGGGATCTGACAAGAAGAAAGTCAGCGCTGGACGGCATGTCTCTTCCGGGTAAGCTGGCGGACTGTTCAGACAAGGACCCGGCCAACTGTGAGATTTATATCGTGGAGGGAGATTCTGCCGGCGGGTCTGCCAAGACAGCCAGGGATCGGGCCACACAGGCCATCCTTCCTCTCCGAGGAAAGATCCTCAATGTGGAGAAGGCAAGGCTGGACAAGATCTACGCCAACGCGGAGATCAAGGCCATGATCACAGCCTTCGGGACAGGCATACACGAGGACTTTGATATTTCCAAACTCCGGTATCACAAGATCATCATTATGACAGATGCGGATGTGGACGGCGCACATATCAGTACGCTGCTTCTGACCTTTATGTACCGCTTCATGCCGGAGCTGATCAAGCAGGGCTATGTATATCTGGCGAAACCGCCTCTCTATAAACTGGAGAAAAATAAAAAAGTCTGGTACGCCTACAGCGATGAGGAGCTGGATTCCATTCTCCGGGAAGTGGGACGAGATACCAACAACAAGATCCAGCGCTACAAAGGTCTGGGAGAGATGGATGCAGACCAGCTCTGGGAGACCACCATGGATCCGCACCACCGCATCCTGATGAGAGTGACTATGGACGAGGAGACTACGTCCGAACTGGATCTGACTTTTACGACTCTGATGGGAGATAAAGTAGAGCCAAGGCGGGAGTTCATAGAGGAAAACGCAAAATACGTGCAGAATCTGGACGTATAGAAAGGTAGAAGACAATGGAAGATAATATTTTTGATAAAGTCCAGGAAGTAGACCTGAAGGAGAGAATGGAAAAATTTTACATCGACTACGCCATGAGTGTTATCGCTTCCAGAGCCCTTCCCGATGTAAGAGACGGTCTGAAGCCGGTGCAGAGGAGAATTCTGTATTCCATGATCGAGCTGAACAACGGTCCTGACAAGCCCCACAGAAAATGTGCCCGTATTGTCGGTGACACGATGGGTAAATACCACCCCCATGGGGACAGCTCCATCTACGGAGCCCTGGTAAATATGGCCCAGGACTGGTCTACCAGATATCCTCTTGTGGACGGACACGGAAACTTCGGTTCAGTGGACGGGGACGGCGCGGCCGCCATGAGGTACACGGAAGCCCGGCTGAGCAAGATTTCCATGGAGCTGACAGCGGACATCAACAAGGATACGGTAGATTTTACGCCCAACTTTGACGAGACAGAGAAGGAGCCGACAGTCCTGCCATCCAGATTTCCCAATCTCCTTGTAAACGGAACATCCGGTATTGCCGTGGGAATGGCCACAAACATCCCGCCCCACAATCTGCGGGAGGTCATTGACGCGGTGGTGAAGATCATCGATGACCAGATCGCGGACAAGGAAACGACCACCATGGAGGAGATCCTGCAGATCATCAAGGGACCTGACTTCCCCACAGGAGCTATGATCCTGGGGACAAGGGGTATTGAGGAGGCTTACCGGACAGGCCGGGGCAAGATCCGGGTGCGGGCCGTGACAGACATTGAGACAATGCCAAACGGCAAGAGCAGGATCATTGTCACAGAGCTTCCCTATATGGTCAACAAGGCAAGGCTCATCGAGAAGATCGCCGAGCTTGTGCGGGATAAAAAGATCGATGGCATTACAGAGCTCAGTGATCAGTCCAGCCGGGAAGGCATGAGAGTGTGCATTGAACTCAGAAGAGATGCCAACGCAAACGTGATCTTAAACCAGCTCTACAAACATACCCAGCTTCAGGATACTTTTGGTGTCATCATGCTGGCACTGGTAAACAATGAGCCGAAAGTTATGAATCTTCTCGATATGCTGAACTACTATCTGCAGCATCAGGAAGAAGTGGTGACAAGGCGCACAAAATACGAGCTCAATAAGGCGGAGGAGCGCGCCCACATTCTTAAAGGACTGCTTATCGCCCTTGACCACATCGACGAAGTGATCCAGATCATCCGCAGCTCTGCCAATGTGCAGGATGCCAAGGCGGAATTGATGAAACGCTTTGATCTCTCTGACGCCCAGTCCCAGGCTATTGTGGATATGCGTCTTAGAGCTCTGACAGGTCTGGAAAGAGAGAAGCTGGAGAACGAGTACAATGAGCTGATGAAGCGTATCGGCGAGTTGAAGGCGATCCTGGCTGACAGAAAGGTCCTTCTTGGCGTGATCAAAGAAGAGATCCTTGTCATCAAAGATAAATACGGAGATGACAGAAGGACAAAGATCGGATTTGACGAGTTTGACATTTCCATGGAGGATCTGATTCCCAAGGAGAATGTCGTCATCACCATGACAAAACTTGGCTATATCAAGCGCATGTCTGAGGATACCTTTAAGTCCCAGCACAGAGGAGGAAAAGGCATCAAAGGCATGCAGACCATAGACTCTGACTATGTGGAAGAGCTGTTTATGACACATACCCATCACTATATCATGTTCTTCACTACGACAGGACGCGTCTACAGGTTAAAGGGATACGAGATACCTGAGGCAGGCAGGACTGCAAGGGGAACAGCCATCATTAATCTGCTCCAGCTGCAGCCGGAGGAGAAGATCACAGCTGTCATTCCCATTGACGAGTACCGTGACGGGGAATACCTTTTCATGGCTACAAGAAAGGGACTTGTGAAGAAGACTCCTCTGAAGGAGTATGCGAATGTGAGAAAGACCGGACTTGCCGCTATCACCCTGCGGGATGACGATGAGCTGATCGAAGTGAAGTATACAGACAACCAGAAAGACATTATCCTGGCTACCAAGTATGGACAGTGCATCCGCTTCCATGAGACAGATGTGAGACCTACAGGAAGAACATCTATGGGTGTGCGGGGCATGAATCTGACAGACCACGATGAGATCATCGGCATGCAGCTTTCCTCCCAGGGAACTCACCTGCTGACTGTATCTGAAAAGGGTATGGGCAAGCGCACAGCAATGGAAGAATTCTCTCCCCAGAACAGAGGAGGAAAAGGTGTTAAATGCTACAAGATCACAGAGAAGACAGGAAATGTAGTAGGCATCAAAGCTGTGGACGAAGATGATGAGATCATGATCATCAATACAGAAGGCATTGTGATCCGCATGAAGTGCAGCAGCATCTCCATCCTTGGAAGAATAACTTCTGGTGTGAAACTGATCAATTTACAGGAAAATGATAAAGTTGCCAGCATCGCCAAGGTGAGAAAGGGAGATGAAGAGGAAGAAGAAGAGTCTGAGTCTTCGGAGAAAACAGATGATACAGATAATTAAATAAAGTCCATAAAAAGGACTGGCACACGCTGTTTGAAAGAGGTGTGCCAGTCCTTTTATATTCCTGACTTAAAATTGTACATAAGAGAGGACTTAACAGACATCCTGAAATCTGCTGTCTTTCAGGTTGTTCAGAATGATCTCAGCTGTCTTTACCACTGTGCCGGAAACCATTTTTGTGCAATGTGCTTTTCTCTCCGGTGACTGTTTCTCCATTCCTCTTGTAAGCACGCGGCAGCAGGCAGCGCCATAGTTCCCTTTAAAGAAATCGTGGAGTTCGTTGCAGAGCTTAAAGCAGAGCTGATTACGCGGATCGCCCGGCTCTGTGCGCCCGTAGAAGTAGCCGATGCACATGGTCCCTCCGGCCAGAGCGCCGCAGATGCATCCCGCTCCTCCAAGGCCCCATGGAAATCCGGAACTCATGGCAATGGCGTCATCGGACATCTCAAGTTCAAAATTTTTCTTAATTGCATAGATGACAGATTCAGAGCAGGTAAAACCGGAATTGAAAATATGTACGGCATCCTCCCTCAATTTCTCCATATCGATCGATGTATTCATAGAAAAAACCTCCTTTTGTAGATATTATAGGACGGAGGGGATAAAACTGCAATTGGGGACGTAATATTTTGAAAAAATATTACGTCCCCAATTGCAGTTTTACCTGTGTTATTGTGTATCATCTCCCTTGTATTGTTGGAATGTGTGCTCAATTGAACTTGAAATTTATTGAAAAACGATAAATATATATTGAAAAACGATTTTTAATATGATATATTCCTCTTAGATAGCAGAAGAGCAAAATGAAATGAAACGTAAAATGAGAAGGGAGAGATAGATGTATGCGGAATGAAAAGATCATCAGAGCGACAAAAGGAGTGCTGGATTTTATGTTTTTCTCAGGGATTGCTGTGGTTGTGACGCTTCCCTGGACGCTGAAGCTGGCGGGAAGATATTATGACGATACTCTGCAGGAGCAGTATATCCCCATGCTGCTTACACTGGCAGTTTCCGGAATATTCGGAATATTGATCGTCAGCCAGTTGCGAAAGATGATGGAGACAGTTGTGAATGGCTCCTGTTTTGTCTATGAGAATGTAAAAAGCTTGCGTCTGATGACAAGGTTCAGCCTCTGTATCACAGCAGCTTTTCTATTGGAAATGTTTTTTGTACCCACGATCGCGGCAGTGGTGATCGCAGTGATCTTTTTTGTGGCGGCGCTGTTCAGCCAGGTCCTGTCGCAGGTCTTTGGGGAAGCGGTCCGGTATAAGGAGGAGAACGACCTGACAATTTGATGGAGAAGAAGATGGCATATGCATATATATACATGCGGAGCAAACAGCAGGAGGTGAGGGAGCATGGCGATCGTGATTGATTTAGATGTGGTCATGGCACAGAGAAAAATGGGTGTAAAGGAGCTGGCAGAGAAAATAGATATTACAATGGCCAATCTTTCGATATTGAAAAATAATAAGGCAAAAGCGGTCAGATTTACGACTCTGGACGCGCTGTGCCGGGAACTGGGCTGTCAGCCGGGAGATATTTTAAAATATGTGCCGGATGAAGAAAAAGACAGTGATGAAGAAAAATAGAGGAACAGAAAGGTGGGAGCATATGGAGAATAGCAGGTCAGATACAAGGAAATCGAAATTTGTAGAAAATAATCGCTATTTTGCAGGAATCAGTGTGATCTACGGCCTTCTTTTTACAGTCTTTTGTTACAAAAATCTAAATGGAATTACTTTTGTGTTGCATACAGCTATGACAGTGGGGACTGCCATCCTCTTTTTTAAGAAGCTTGGAATATCCTGCAATAGGGAATTCTTTCCATATGGGGCGGGCATCATCCTTCTTGGAATTTCCACTGTGCTGACAGACTCTGGATTTCTTGTGGTCTTTAACTGGGCAGGGATCATGCTCCTTTTTATGGCGGGAATGATCCGATGTTTCTGCGGGGAGGGAGAGTGGAACTTCTTTTCCTACTTAAAGATGATCGTGATGATGGGCATAAAAACAGTGGTCTTTTCCTTCCACATATTCAACCTAAAGGACCTGAAAAAAGGAGGAAGAGAAGGGGAGAAAGAAGAGGAAAAGAGAGAAAAAATGCGATCTGTACTTGTGGGGATCGTGATAGCTTTTGTCCTGCTTATCGTTATCTTTCCGCTTCTGGCAAGCTCAGACCGGGTTTTCGCAGCCATTTTTGAAAACATATTCCAGATGCCGGAGAATCTGCATATCAGTTCTGTAGTTGTCATTGTGTGCATGACCCTGTTTGGGATCCTGATCATCTACGGCGTATTCTATGCCTTTGCTGCAGGCGAATGCTGCCCGAAAGAGAAAAAAAGAAGGAATTATGAAGCAGTCACAGGCATAACATTTACCGGCATGATTGCTGCTGTCTATGTTCTGTACTGCTTCGTGCAGGTGTATGTTCTTTTTCTCAAAAATGACGGGGGACTTCCAGAAGGCATGACGTATGCCGGGTATGCGCAGGAAGGTTTCTGGCAGCTGCTGTTTATAGGAATGATTAATTTTGTACTTGTTATTTCAGTTGTATATTCATTCCAAAAAAATAGAATTCTGGACATTATTCTGACAGTCATATGCGGATGTACATTTATCATGACAATATCTGCCATGTACAGAATGTTCATGTATGTCCGTGTCTATCATATGACATTCCTGCGCATCCTCGTACTTTGGTTTTTGATCTTGAATCTTGTCATGATGACAGGAGTTGTGATCTTTATTTATAAGAAAAAATTTTCGCTGTTCAGGTTTGTGACGGCTGCTGTCTCCTGCGGATACATTTTGCTGTCATTTCTTCATCCTGATTATCTGGCAGTCTCCTATAATATCGGCACCATGGAGAAGATGACTGCGGCGGATGCCGTATATATGATCAGTACCTCTTCTTATGATGCAGCGCCGGCCCTTGCCGAGATCCATGTGGAAGAGCTGGACTACTCGGACGGGCTCTACACAGAGAGCATCGTGGAAAATGAGCTTCGCCAGTATTTCCGGAGAGCCCGGCAGGATGATGAAAAGCGCACCATCAGAGAGTACAATGCTTCTGTGTGGAGGGCAGCACAAGTTTCTCCGTGGAAAGAAAGTTAGAATTGATAGGAAACAAAAAAGAAGATAGAATAGAGTGAGAGAAAAAAGACAGGAACAGTAGGAGGAAATGCAATGGCAGATAAAGTAAATGATCTTCGCAGCGCGCTTGCGCTTTTAAAATCCATGCCAGGACAGCTCATCGAGACAGATGTAGAAGTAGAGCCCATGGCGGAACTCTCCGGCGTGTACCGGCACGTGGGGGCAGGCGGGACCGTCATGCGCCCCACCAAGGAAGGCCCGGCTATGATCTTTAACAATGTAAAAGGACATCCGGGGGCAAGGGTGGCTATCGGTGTGCTTGCCAGCAGAAAGAGAGTGGCAGCCCTCCTTGGGGGCAGACCGGAGGATCTGGGAACAATGCTCTGGCACAGTGTGGACAACCCCATACCGCCAGTCCTGAAAGAAGGATCAGCCCCCTGCCAGGAGGTGGTGCACAGAGCAGAGGATCCGGACTTTGATCTGTACAAATTAGTGCCGGCGCCAACCAACACGCCGGATGATGCAGGCCCCTATATCACTCTGGGAATGTGCTATGCCACCCACCCTGACACAGGGCGCAGCGATGTGACGATCCACAGACTCTGCATTCAGGGAAAGGACGAGCTCTCCATCTTTTTTACACCGGGGGCAAGGCACATTGGAGCCATGGCAGAGAGGGCGGAGCAAATGGGACAGAGGCTCCCCATCTCCATCAGCATCGGAGTAGACCCTGCCATAGAGATCGGTTCCTGCTTTGAACCGCCGACAACCCCTCTTGGGTATGATGAGCTGGCAGTGGCAGGAGCGCTGAGAAATGAGCCGGTAGAGCTCTGCAGATGTCTGACTGTCAATGAGAAAGCCATTGCAAATGCAGAGTATGTCATTGAGGGAGAAGTGGTCCCCCATGTCCGCGTGCAGGAGGATCAGAACAGCCACACAGGATACGCGATGCCGGAGTTCCCGGGCTACACCGGACCTGCCAGCGATCAGTGCTGGCTTATAAAGGTGACAGCAGTGACCCACAGGAAAAATCCCATCATGCAGACCTGTATCGGACCCAGCGAGGAGCATGTATCCATGGCCGGCATCCCCACAGAGGCCAGCATTTACGGTATGATCGAAAAAGCGATGCCGGGAAGGCTGCAGAATGTATACTGTGCTTCGCCGGGAGGAGGAAAATACATGGCTGTCCTCCAGTTCAAAAAGCTCTCACCAAGCGATGAAGGCAGACAGAGGCAGGCAGCCCTCCTTGCATTTTCAGCTTTCAGCGAGCTGAAGCACGTGTTTATTGTGGATGAGGATGTGGATTGTTTTGATATAAATGACGTACTCTGGGCGATGAACACCAGGTTCCAGGGAGATGCGGACATCATCACCATACCGGGTGTGAGATGTCATCCGCTGGATCCCTCCAATGACCCCTCCTGTTCGCCGGGGATCAGGGATCACGGCATTGCCTGCAAAACCATTTTTGACTGCACGGTTCCCTATGACCAGAAGGAACGGTTTGTGAGAGCAAGATTTATGGATGTAGATCCGGAAAGATGGACCAAAGATGCAAGATAAGGATATAAGAAAGAAAAAAATCGTTGTGGCTGCGACCGGGGCCAGCGGCATTCCGATTTTGAAGGAATGTCTGCAGATCATCCGGCAGGATCAGGAATATGAGTCAGTCCTCATTATGAGCAGGAGCGCTGTGCTCACGCTGGAACATGAGATGGACTGCAAAAAAGAGGAGATAGAAAGACTGGCAGATCAGGTATATGATCCGGAGGAAATAGGAGCCGGTCCGGCCAGCGGATCTTACAGGACAGCCGGGATGCTCATTGTTCCCTGCAGTATGAAGACAGTGGCAGGGATCTGCAGCGGGTATGCGGACAATCTGATCCTGCGGGCAGCAGACGTGACGATCAAAGAGCAGCGTCCTCTTGTCCTGGCGGCCCGGGAGACGCCCCTTAGCCCGGTTCATCTGAGAAATCTCTATGAGCTTTCAAAGATGCCGGGGGTTCGCATCATTCCGCCTATGCTGACATTCTACCAGAAGCCGGAATGTATGCAGGATATGATCCGGCACATAGCCGCGAAACTTGTGGAGCCTTTTGGCATTGAAGCGGAGGGATACCGCCGCTGGGAGGGAATCTAGCTAAACCAGGGCGGGAGGAAAAGAAAATGGAAGAAAGAATCATAGAAAAAGTCCTCTCCTTTACAAAATTGACTGTAAAGATCACAAAGATCGGAAATGATTACCACATCATCCTTGCAGGAGGAGATCGCCCACATATAGGATGTACTGTGCTGGCTATCCCCCGGCCCTCCCTCAAGGGAGACGGCAAGGTCAGCAGCACAGCCTCTGTTATCAATGTGACAGGACACAAGGACGAGTACCTGTGCCGGTATCTGGCAGAGAAAATGGCAGCAGCCCAAAATGCTGTAGTCGTATGTACAGGGGGATTTCATGCGGACGGGATCACAGAGGAGCAGATCCGGGAAGTACAGCAGGCTGTGGAAGAGATGATACTATAAAAAAGAAAAGGTCGTGAGTATATGTCTGAGACAAGTGACAAAATAAGAAAACTCTTTAAAGCAGGAGATGATATCCGGGACGCAGGTCTTAAAGAGCCGGAAGATGTGGAAAAATACCGGGATATCCGCTACGGGACAGAAGATCCCATGCAGGTGATGGATGTGTACCGCCCGGCCGGGCGGGAAGGACTGTTTCCTGTTATTGTCAGCGTCCACGGCGGAGGATGGGTGTACGGGGACAAGGAGAGATATCGATTCTACTGTATGGACCTGGCAAGGAGAGGATTTGTGGTGGTGAATTTTTCCTATCGTCTGGCGCCGGAGTACAAATTCCCGGCCCCTCTGGAAGATACCAACCTGGTCTTTAAATGGATGGCGGAGCATGGGAAGGCGTATGGCATGGATCTGGACAAGGTCTTTGCCGTGGGGGACTCGGCGGGAGGCAATATCCTTTCGCTTTACCTGGCTGCCTGCACAAATGCATCTTTCAAAGAAAAATGGGAAAAAGAGTGCAGGCTGCAGATACAGGATAGCATTTCTGTCCGTGCGGCGGCACTGAACTGCGGCGTATACAAAATAGAAAATGATATGGGAGGAGATACGCCGGCGCTGATGGAAGACTATCTGCCGGGCAAAGGGACGGAGGAAGAACTGGATATGATCAGCTCCATTTCACATATAACGGGAAACTATCCTCCTGTATTCCTCATGACCGCCTCCGGTGATTTTACACAGAGCCAGGCTCTTGCCATGGCGGAATGCCTTATGGAGCGCAAGGTTCCCTTTTTGTTCCGATTCTACGACAATGAGGCACATGATCTGAAGCATGTCTTCCACGTGGATATGAAATGTCCTCAGGCAGAGATCTGCAACGATGAGACATGCCGGTTTTTCATAGAAATTTTGAATAGAAGATAAGACCGCACAAAAGCCCTCCGGCTTTCACTTGACGGAGGGCTTTCTGTGTGTATTTGTGAGAGCTCAGATCTGAGCGCCTTTCACGGCCCGGTAACTGAGGCCTGTGATGACCAGGGAGAGGACTGTCAACGTCACCATCCCGATGAAAGGATTGCCGCTGGAAGTGTCTGAATATCCCATGATAAAGAGGAAGAAGGACATCAGCCTGGCAAAAACCTCCGGGAAAGCGACCATGAGCACAGGCATGCCGCCGACCACCAGGAGAGGAAGCCCCACTGCGATGCCGATCTTCCCGGGTTTGGGAGAGCGGTAAAAGCAGATGGATATGAGATACCCTGCCACAAAGAAGACGTACATGACAAGGAAGGAAATCACCAGCTCCACCAACAGACGCAAAACAGGACCGGCATTGTTCACATAGCCCGAGTAGAGGGTGGAGGAAATGGTCATATACGATACATTGGCGGCGGGCAGCGCTTCCAGGATATACAGAGCCAGCACATCCATGGCGGACATGACAGCGCTGAGGATCACAAGGCACATGCAGGCGCCTGCGAAAATCTTCTTTCTGGAGACACCGTTCTGCATAAACAGGTAGAAATACTCCCGGAACATGCAAAGTCCCACGATCAGACAGAAGAACTCGGAGGAAAATCCAATGCCGCTCCTCTCCGTGCCGCCTGTCACATTTAGCCCGACTATAGCGAGAGTAATGATAAGGATGATGACAAGATAGTAGACGACAAGCGCCTTTGCAAGGTCAAAACACTGATATTTTAAGATTTTTTTCATACTCTTTCACACTCCTTTCAGATCCAATTACATTGAGGTGAGCTGGATAAACAGCTTCTGCAGATCTATGGGTGACCTCTCCAGCCCCTCAGGCAGCCGCGCGCCGTCGTCGCCGCAGATGTAGACGGACTTCAGTCCTCCGATGACATCCGAGCCAATGACCTCTGCCTTGGCGGGGAGAGACGCTACATAAGAGTCTACCTGGGAGATTGTTCCGGACACGGTGCAGCTGTTTTCCAGGATGCTGTCTCTGGACTGATTTTTCAAAATTTCACCTTTTTTTATAATAATTACTTCTTCTATGACATTTGCCACTTCTTCGATCAGGTGGGTGGAGATCACTGCTGTAAATGGCTCTTCACTGTATTTCTCGATCAGCAGCCTGTAAAAGAGATCTCTGTGGTAGGCGTCCAGCCCCAGGACAGGCTCGTCGAAAAAGACATAGGGTACATTTACGGAAAGAGCCAGTATATTTCTGAAGATAGATTGATAGCCAGTGGACAGACTTTTTATTTTCTTTTTTATATTTAGTTCAAACATTTCCGAAAGTTTCAGAGCATTCGCCTCATCGAAGGAGGGATAAAATGTTTTTGTCACTTTGAAGGCATCTTTTACTTTCATGCTCTCCGGGTACAGGTTCAACTCATTGATGAGAAACATTTTTCTCAGTGCTTTGTCGTTTTCTGCGGAGGGCACGCCGTCCACGGACACATATCCCTCATTTGGATATTTGCGGTTGCTGATGATATTCAGCAGAGTGGATTTACCGGCTCCATTTCTTCCCAGAAGTCCGTAGATCTTTTCCGCCTCAAAAGTGAGGGTCACATTTCGAAGCGCCTGCGTATCTTTAAATGACTTTGATATATTTTTTACTTCAATTCCTTTCATTTAGAAAACCCCCTCTCGATCATGGCAATGACATCTTCGCTTGAGATGCCCAGTCTCCTGGCCTCGTCTATAAGGCTGCTTATATAGTTGGTATAAAATTGATCCTGTCTCTTCTTTCGAAGCTTCTGTACCGCTCCCTCTGCCACAAACATGCCAACGCCCCTTTTCTTATAAATAATGTTCTCGTCCACAAGAAGATTGATCCCCTTGAGGGCAGTAGCCGGATTGATCTTATAGTTTACGGAAAATTCAGTGATAGATGGAATCTGGGACTCTTCCGGAAAAGCCCCGGTGAGGATACCGTCCTCGATTCCCTCTGCGATCTGGATAAAAATAGGTTTATCCTGGCCTGGATTGATATTCACTCCATAGACACCTCCCTCTGCGGTTATTTAAGAAATATTTCTCTTACAGCTGTCTGCTATGGTTTATTGGTTAGTTACTTGAGTAATTAACTATATATGTATTGAAACACAGGGAAGGGAAAATGTCAATACTGGAATTGAAATATATGGATAAAGACAGTATACTAGTGAGGGAATGCGCGGGCAGAAGATGCCCATTACACTATTTACATGGGAGGAAATCAATGAGGACAGTCCAGGTAAGTGAGATAACAAAAAATATTAAAGAAATGTGTATAGAGGCAAACCATTATCTTTCCAAAGATATGGAAGCTGTTATGGAAAAGGCGGCGGAAACAGAGAAGGCGCCTCTCGGAAAGCAGATCTTAGGTCAGCTGAGGGAAAATCTTGACATCGCGGCCAAGGATATGATCCCTATCTGTCAGGACACGGGAATGGCTGTGGTCTTTCTGGAGATCGGGCAGGATGTACATCTGGAGGGAGGACTTCTGGAGGATGCAGTCAATGAAGGCGTCCGCCAGGGATACACGGAAGGGTACCTTCGCAAATCTGTGGTGGGTGATCCCATTCTCCGGGAGAATACAAAAGACAACACACCCGCTGTCATCCATACCAGGATCGTGGGCGGAGACAGAGTGAAGATCAAAGTGGCTCCCAAGGGATTTGGAAGTGAAAATATGAGCCGTGTCTTTATGCTCAAGCCGGCAGACGGACTGGAAGGAGTCAAACATGCCATACTGACCGCCGTAAAGGATGCAGGTCCCAATGCCTGTCCTCCCATGGTGGTGGGAGTCGGCGTGGGAGGCACCTTTGAAAAATGCGCCCTCATGGCAAAAGAGGCTCTGACAAGAGAGGCGGGATCTCACTCATCCATCCCCTGGGTGCGGGAGCTGGAGGAGGAGATGCTGGAGAAGGTCAACAGTCTGGGGATCGGACCAGGGGGACTGGGAGGCAGCACGACAGCCTTTGCCGTCAATGTCAATACGTATCCGACCCACATTGCAGGACTGCCGGTGGCAGTAAACATATGCTGTCATGTGAACCGGCATGTTGTGCGAGAAGTATAGGAGGGCTGAAAATATGGAAAAACATATGCATGTGCCAATGACAAAAGAGGAGGCAGCAGGCCTTAAGTCCGGGGATTACGTGTACCTTACAGGAACGATCTACACGGCCCGGGACGCTGCTCACAAGAGAATGGACGAGACCCTGGATCAGGGGAGAGACCTTCCATTTGAGATAAAGGATCAGATCATTTACTATATGGGGCCCTCCCCCGCAAGGGAAGGCCGCCCTATCGGCTCAGCGGGACCGACCACAGCGAGCCGTATGGACAGATATACCCCGCGTCTTCTGGATCTTGGACTTGGGGCCATGATCGGGAAAGGCAAGCGAACACAGGATGTGATGGACGCCATCGTGAGGAACGGATGTGTCTATTTTGCGGCTGTGGGAGGAGCAGGCGCGCTTCTGTCTAAATGTATCAAAAGATCAGAGGTGATCGCCTACGATGACCTGGGGACAGAGGCCATCCGCCGCCTGGAGGTGGAGGATTTTCCGGTCATCGTTGTCATAGACAGCGAGGGTCATAACCTCTACGAGACAGCCATCAGAGAATATCAGAAATAACACAAGAAGGAGCTTACAGAAATGAAAAGGATATTACTTATGATCTTCCGGAACATTTTCCTCGTTCCGTATGCGTGGTGCAAACTCTGCTATCACGCAGCCCACCCAGAAAAATATACGGATGAGGAGCAGTATGCCCTTCTGAAATATATTACTCTTCGGGCGAACAGAGGGGGAAATGTGAAGATCGCGGCCTATGGTGTGGAAAACATTCCCGAAGAAAACGGGTTTATGTTCTTTCCCAATCACCAGGGACTTTACGACGTATTGGCCATTATCGAGGCCTGCCCAAAACCTTTTGCCGTTGTAGCGAAGAAAGAGATCGCGAACATCCAGTTTTTGAAGCAGGTGTTTGCGTGTATGAACGCTTACATGCTGGACAGGGAGGACGTGCGCCAGGCCATGCAGGTCATCATCCACGTGACAGAGGAAGTGAAAAAGGGCCGGAATTATCTGATCTTTGCGGAGGGAACCAGGTCAAAGAACGGCAATCATCCCGGGAAATTTAAGGGAGGCAGTTTCAAATCTGCCACAAAGGCAAAATGTCCCATTGTTCCGGTGGCTCTGATCGACTCTTTCAAGCCTTTTGACACAAATACGATCAGCCCGGTCACAGTTCAGGTACATTTTCTGAAGCCTATGTACTATGAAGAGTACAAGGATATGAAGACCACAGAGATCGCAGCGGAAGTGAAGAGGCGGATCGAAGAGGTCATCGGTCAGTATGCATAAGGCTTACAATCTGATTTAAAAATATGGGGGATTTTTATGTCTGTAAAAACAGATGCTTCCCGGCAGATCACAGAGGGAGTTATATGGAAACAGCTCCTTATCTTTTTCTTTCCGATCATGCTGGGGAGCTTTTTTCAGCAACTTTACAATACAGTAGATACAGTGGTAGTAGGACAGTTTGTGGGAAAAGAAGCGCTGGCAGCAGTGGGAGGTTCCTCAGCGCAGATCGCCAGTCTCATTGTGGGATTTTTTACAGGGCTGTCTTCAGGAGCCTCTGTCATCATTGCACACTTTTTTGGGGCGAGAGACAGAAGATCTGCCAGCAAGGCAGTACATAATGCCTATGTTCTGGCTGTGGCAGGGGGAATTGTGCTGACCGTGCTTGGCGTTTTACTGACGCCGCATATGCTCTCCTTGATGAATACGCCCGAAGCGACTATGGGGGATGCAGTTCTCTATCTTCGCATCTATTTTGGGGCTCTTACTTTTACTTTCATATATAATATGGGAGCCAGCATACTGCGGGCGGCAGGGAATTCGCGCACGCCGCTCTATTATCTGATCGTATGCTGTCTTACCAATATCGTGCTGGATATATTACTGGTGGCTGGCCTTGATATGGGAGTAGCCGGAGCCGCCATTGCTACCTTCATTTCCCAGGCGCTCAGTGCCGTTCTGATCACGATCAGGCTGGCAATAGACAGGGGACCGCTGCGGATCACATGGAAAAGAATGCGCTTTACAGGATCGATCCTTGTTTCGCAGCTTAAGCTCGGGATACCTACTGCGGTTGAGTCTGTCCTGTTTGCCATTACAAATATAGCCATCCAGGCGGCCCTCAATACATTTGGAACGGATACGGCGGCAGCCTGGTCAGCTTTTGGAAAAATGGATGCCGTATTCTGGATGGTCAGCACTTCCTTTGGAATTGCCATCACTTCATTTGTAGGTCAGAACCACGGTGCAGGAAAAAGAGAAAGAGTAAAAAAGAGTACAAAAATATGCCTTCTTATGGACTTTGCCGTGTCAGCTGTCATCGTGATCGTGCTGGTCGCGCTGAGAACACCTCTTTTCCGTATGTTCACGTCGGATCAGAATGTCATTGAAATAGGGAGCCAGATGGTCCTGCTCATCACACCCTGGTATATTGTGTACGTATTTATAGAAGTGCTGGCAGGAGCTATGAGAGGTGTGGGAGATGTACTTGTGCCCATGATCATCACACTGGTTGGGATCTGCGTGCTCCGGATTGTGTGGCTTGTGGGCGCTATGGAGATATCACCTACTATCGACGCGATCATTTTCAGTTACCCGGTGACATGGATTTTGACAGCCGTGGCATTCATTGTATATTACTGGCGGAAGACGTTTTTGGAGAATAAGAAAAAAATGCGTTGACAATCAAGCAGGGGTTTAGTATAATAACTTCTGCTGGAGAAATACTCAAGAGGCCGAAGAGGCGCCCCTGCTAAGGGTGTAGGTCGGGCAACCGGCGCGAGGGTTCGAATCCCTCTTTCTCCGTTAGGCAAAAACTGCTGAGAGGCTCAGTAGTTTTTTGTTTGCCTTAGCTGGAAGAAAAACAATGGAACATATTGTGTTTCTTCTATATATAAATATACTACCAATTGAGTGTTGAGAAAAAAGAAAAAAACTTCAAAAAAAGTATTGACACAGAGAAAAACAAATGGTATTATATTTAAGCTGACTCGCGAGAGACAGCAAAAACAAAAAGAACCTTGATAACTGAACAATAGACAACGACCCTGAAAATTTCT
>NZ_CAUGIN010000040.1:0-23723 GCF_959599685.1 Lachnoclostridium phocaeense | reverse complement strand
TCGAACCCACGCGCCCTTTCGGACAAACGGTTTTCAAGACCGCCTCGTTATGACCACTTCGATACCTCTCCACGATAGTTTGTTTTCATGCCGCTTTCTCAGCGACATTGGTTATTTTATCACACGGGAATTCCTGAGTCAATACAAAATTTTAAGTTTTTTGGTTTTTCCTGTCAAAGCTCCGGGAAACACCTTCTTACAAAGACTTTTGCGATCTCCAGGTCTTCCGGAGTTGTGATCTTTATGTTTTCAAAGCTTCCTTCTGTCATATGGACAGGGATGTGCAGTTCGTTTTCCACTGCCATGGCATCGTCTGTGGCCTGTATCGTATCGCGGGACATCATCCTGGCATATGCTTCTGTAATAATAGAAGCATCAAAGACCTGGGGGGTCTGGATAATCCACACAAACTTCCGATCAGGCGTTTCCCTGGAAAAGGCCTTCTCATCCACAAGTTTGACTGTATCTTTGCTGGGGACCCCCACCACACAGGCGCTGTGCGCCTCAACATCGTTGTAAGCCCTCTGGATGATCTCCTCTGTCAAAAATGGTCTGGCGCTGTCATGGATAAAAATGTACCGCTCTTCCAGACCACCTTCAGCCTGGACTTCCTTCAGGCCTTCCCAGACAGAATGATACCGTTCTCTGCCCCCCTCTACAATGCAGGTCACCTTGGTAAAATCATATTTTTCCACAAATTCTTTTCTGACATACTCCACCTGACCGGCTCCAACCACCAGGATCACATCGTCGATCACTTCTGACTTTTCAAACGTATAGAGCGAGTAAAAGAGAACCGGACGGTTCTGGATCAGAAGATACTGCTTCTGTATCTTAGCTCCCATCCTGGTCCCCTGCCCTCCCGCCAACAGAATAGCGGTGCATCTTTTCTTTTCCGGTTTCTTACACATCTTCATTTTACCTCTCACCCAGCCTCAGATTGGGAACCGCGTTAAGATCCCACCCATGCCGGGTACCATTGATATACTCATAGTAAGCAGCCACGCCGATCATGGCCGCATTGTCTGTGCAGTAGATAGGAGAGGGATAATAGAATTTTATTCCTCTTTCTTCACACGCCTGGGCCATTGCCTGGCGAAGGGCGCTGTTAGCTGCCACGCCTCCGGCAATGGCAAATTTATCCACACCAAATTCTTCCACTGCATGCATGGCATTTCCCACAAGCACATCTGTCACTGCCTTCTGGAAAGAGGCAGCCACATCTGCCTGTCTGAAACTTTCCCCTTTCATCTTGCATCCATTAATATAGTTGAGAACTGCTGACTTCACACCGCTGAAGCTGAAATCATAGGGGGCGTCCTCCACGTGAGCCCTTGGGAACTGGACAGCATCCGGATTCCCTTCTTTTGCCACCTTATCAATCTTCGGTCCTCCCGGGTATCCAAGTCCAATAGCCCGGGCCACCTTGTCAAAGGCCTCCCCCGCCGCATCGTCTCTTGTCCTCCCAAGAATATCAAATTTTCCGTAATCTCTTACACGCACAAGATGGGTGTGGCCCCCGGAAACAACCAGGCAGAGAAAAGGCGGTTCCAATTCCCTGTGCTCAATAAAATTGGCCGCAATATGCCCCTCAATATGATGCACTCCCACCAGAGGTTTGCCGGCCGCATAGGCAATAGCCTTGGCTTCCGCCACTCCCACGAGAAGAGCACCTACAAGGCCGGGCCCGTAGGTTACACCTACTGCGTCTATGTCTTGCAGGGAGACACCGGCTTCTGCCAGCGCCTTCTCTATCACCTGATTGATCTTTTCAATGTGTTTCCTGGACGCGATCTCGGGCACGACACCGCCGTACAGTGTGTGGAGATCGATCTGAGAATAAATAATATTCGAAAGAATCTCCCTGCCGTTTCTGACAACAGCAGCCGCCGTCTCATCGCAGGAACTCTCTATCGCAAGAATAAGAATATCTTTCTTTTCGTTCATTTTGCCGCCTCTGCCTTCTTATTTATCATCTGAAAATACCAGTTCCATCGTTCTGCCGTCCCTGGCTGTCACCGTGTTGGGAAAGATCTCTCTCACATCTCCCAGAAACTCCTCCGGATGATTCAGAGATGGGCTGTAATGTGTCAACCACATCTCTTTCACCTCCGCCTCTTTTGCAAGACGGGCCGCCTCGTAGAACGTCATATGCTTGTACTCTTTGGCTTTTTTCTGTTTGTCTTTCTCTCCGTACATCCCCTCACAGATAAAGAGGTCTGCATGTCTGGCATTGTTTCTTATGGAGTCTGTGGGCCGGGTGTCGGTGCAGTAGGTAACTTTCAATCCCTTTCTAGGAGGCCCAAGCACCATATCCGGTGTCAGCGTCCGCCCCTCATACTCCACCGTCTCGCCCTTCTGGAGCAATCCCCAGCAACGCTGAGGGATACCGGCAGCTTCTGCCCGGGCCACATCAAATTTTCCCGCCCGATCCACTTCCAGGGTATACCCGTAGCAGAGAACATTGTGATTGACACGGAAAGCCTTCAGGCGGTACCCGTTCATCTCAAATGTCTGCTCCGGCTCCGTGATCTCCATAAACTGGATCTTAAAAGGAAGCTCGGGGGCAATGACGCGCAGAGCGTTCACCACACGCTCCAGGCCTTTGGGGCCGATCAGCGTGAGGGGCTCGGTTCTGTCTGCATTCCCCATAGTGAGCAAAAGTCCGGGAAGTCCGCTGATGTGATCTCCGTGATAATGAGTAAAACAGATCACGTCAATAGGCTTAAAGCTCCACCCCTTCTCCTTGATAGCGATCTGGGTGCCTTCCCCGCAGTCGATGAGAAGGCTGCTTCCATTATAGCGGACCATCAGAGCGGTCAGCCAGCGATAAGGGAGGGGCATCATCCCTCCCGTTCCAACTAAACATACGTCTAACATTCTATTCTCCTACTGGAATAACAAATGTGGCCACAAAGGCGTCGTAGCACTCTTCGCAGAGATCAAAAGAATCCACCTGGTTGTCTTTCTCCGAAAAATACCCCCACCTCTTCTCCACTGAGAGGAAGTCCGCTCTTGGTTCTCCCTTTTCTGTGGGGATTTCCTTTCCACATTTATTACAGATTATTTTTTTAACTTTTTTATGAGTCTCTTTTGTTTCTATCACTTCATACTGGCGCATACATTTCCTCCTAAATGGTATTTTGCAGGATTATTCTTCTGTTACGCCTACATTATATATGGCTGAGCCGCCCTGTCATAGTGGGAACTGTTTCCTTCTCTTACAGCTATTTCCCCAGGTCCCGGCTCATCAGCACTCCATCCTCCACCGGATCGGTATAGTATCGTCTCCGAATGCCATCCTGTACAAAACCATAGTCTGTATAGAAGGAAATAGCAGGGACATTACTCTCCCGCACATCCAGGAGAAGGCGCGTGATGCCGCCTACCTCGCAGAGATTTTCCAGTTCCAGCAGAAGCCGGCCCCCTACCCCCTGCCTTCTCTTCTGAGGGATCACCGCGATCCGGGCGATCTCCCCGTCTTCCAGGGCATAGTACATGATCAGATAGCCGATCAACTGGCGGTCTTCATATGCCGCCAGAAGCAGCGTCTGCTTTTGTCTGTAGCTGTCCATCAAGGCCTGCTCGCTCCATGGATCCGGAAAGATCTCCGCCTCAAGCCTGGCCACAGCAGGGATATCCTTCTCTTTCATTTTCCTGATCACAAGCATTTTCCTACTCCTTCTTCTCTCGCTGCGCCCGTTCCCGTTCAGCCTGAGACATGCGCAGATAGTCCGGCGCATGCTGTGCGGCCGTCTCTGTTCTTCCCTGTTTGAAATACTCTATCCCCAGCGCACCCACGGAAGCTGCCCGCTGTCTGTTCATGTGAGCCGGAGCGTATGTGTGGGGCACAGACAAGGCCTCATCCAGCACATCCCTGTATACCGGAACACCATCTCCCAGGAAGATCACTGCCTGTCCCAGCTCATTCAGCCTGTCTGCCAGCTCCACCACAGGTACGGCGCACTGATCCACAACTGTGGAAAATCCGCCCTGAAAAGAATAGACTCCTGTGTACACCTGCTTCCTCCTGGCATCCATGAGAGGGCAGACCATCTCTGACACGCCGTACAGATTATAGGCAAGTCCCTCCAGCGTGGGAATGTGGATCAGCGGAATGTCCAGAGCAAGTCCCAGTCCTTTCGCTGTGGCCGACCCGATCCGAAGCCCGGTGAAGGAGCCGGGACCAGCTGCCACCGCAATGGCATCCAGCGTTCCAAGGTCCAACTCGATCATCCCAGCTATCTCATCCACCATGGGAAGGAGGGTCTGGGAGTGCGTCTTCTTATAGTTGGCTGTATATTCTGCTATTGTCTGATCTTCCTCCACGACTGCGGCTGAAGCCACAAGTCCGGAGCTGTCCAGTGCTAATATCCTCATCGGTCCATCTTCCTTATCTGTATGATTATTGATCACGGCCTTTTTCTTCCACAGTAATCCTGCGGAAATCAAATCCCCGGCCCGGGTCTTTTTCTATCTTTATTTCCACATAATGTTCCGGCAGGATCTCCTCTATCAGATCCGCCCACTCTATCAGGCTTACACCTTCTCCGTAAATACAATCCTCGTACCCGATCTCATCCATTTCCTCCACATCGCCGATCCGGTACACGTCAAAATGATAGAGAGGCATGCGGCCCTCCTCATAGATCTGCACGATAGTAAAGGTGGGACTGCTGACAGGTTCCTCTATGCCAAGCCCTTTTGCCAGGCCTTTTGTGAACACGGTCTTGCCCACTCCCAGATCTCCCACCAGAGTATAGACATCCCCCGGTCTGGCCTTCTCGCCGATCTGGAAGCCCAGATCAAAGGTATTCTTTTCACTGTTCGACTCAAACACCATCTGTTTTATCTCCTGTCCTGTCTTTTTCTGATGTGCACTCCCGCCGGCGGTATATGTGCCGAGATCATGTCCACTACTGCTTCGTACTCCTCTCCAAGCTGTGCGACAGGCAGTACCATAGCATGCTTTTTGTCATCATAGAGAATGAGTATATGCTTTCTAGAGACTGCTTTTCGCATATTCTCCCATGCCACTGTCTTTTCTTTGTCAGCAGCCACTGTCTGTATGCCTTTCTGATCAAAAATATATTCCACAGGTTTTATGAATTTCTTCTTCCCCTGAAGGGTAGATACTCTGTTTTTGATCACAGCCGGAAATCCGAACAGAAGAAGCAGGGCAAAGACAGCAAAGATTACGGTCATAAGCCATTGCCCCCGCACTGCAAAAGCAACTGTCAGCCCCGCATTGAGCGCCCCCAGCACCAGCACAGCCACACCCGGAACTCCTGTGTAAATCTGATAGAGCATAAACTCTGATATAGCATCCGCATCAAGCGTGATACGGACCTTGATCTCCTTCTTTTCCTCTTTCATTTCCCTTCTCCTTTACACCTATGTGGAACATTATAGCATATCTTTTTTTCTTCGGCTACACATGATATACTTATTTAAAGACTGCCGCAGGCAAAAAGCCAGGCGAAAAAGGAGGAATTTTAAATTGAATTTTTCATTTTATCACAACAATATCAACGTATATGATCTGGAAAAATCTCTGGATTTTTACGAGAAAGCCCTGGGACTTACCGTAACCCGGGAGACAACAGCCGAGGACGGAAGCTTCAAGCTCGTCTACCTTGGAGACGGCGTCACCCCGCATCTTCTGGAGCTCACCTGGCTTCGGGATATGGACCGCCCCTACAATCTGGGCGACAACGAATTCCACCTTGCTTTCCACACAGATAACTTCGAAAAGGCACATGAACTGCACAAGGAAATGGGCTGCATCTGCTTCGAGAACGAGGCTATGGGCATCTACTTCATCTCTGATCCGGACGGATACTGGCTGGAGATCTGTCCATAGGTATTTCATGCGTCTATACATCACAAAGGTCCGGACCGCCCCAAAAGGCAGTCCGGACCTTTTTCTGTTTCCCTAATGGTTCATACGGAACACCGGGCTGATCTTCTTGTAGATAAGAAATACGATCAGCGACACCAGAACTCCCTTGAGAATGTTAAACGGAGCTACGGCAAAGGCAACAAATGTAAACAGATCTGTAATGCTTCCGTTAACAGCCGTTCCCATGGCTACCAGGCTGTCTATAGGGAGCTGGAAAGCCGCCGCATAAGTCGGAAGAAGCACGTACGCATTGAGCACACATCCCAGCAGAGTCATAAAGACTGTTCCTGCAGCCATGCCGATGATGGCTCCTTTTCTGGTACGTTTTCTGCGGTAAATGATCCCCGCCGGCACTACAAGGGCACATCCAATGAGGAAGTTGGCAACCTCCCCCACACCCGCTGTTGTGGTGCCATTGATAAAGAAGTTCAGAAGAATCTTGACAAGTTCAATGGCTGCGCCTGCCAGAGGTCCCATGGCAAAAGTTCCGATCATCACCGGCACCTCGCTGAAATCGATCTCGTAAAACGAAGGCGCAAAGGGCAGTGGGATCTCAAAAAGCATCAGGACCACCGCAATGGCCGCCAGCATACCTACCTGGACGATGGTGCGGATCTTTGTTCCCGCTTTTACATTTGTGTTGTTCATAACCTGTGTACTCATTTTCTTTCTCTCCTTTGATGAATAAGATATTGTGCAGGAAAGAAAATCTTCCTGGAATTATGCAACAAAAAAAGCTCCGATACAAATGATATCGGAGCCATGAAAATCAATCATCTCAATCCTATTGCATAGTTCTTCTCTCATCCAGACTTTACTGTCGGTTTTGGAATTTCACCAAATCAGCCGTTTACACAACTTCATGCTCTGCAGCGCACCTGTGTGCTCACGGGTCGCGGACTATACCGCCGGTTGGGACTTTCACCCGACCCCGAAGACTTTATTCCTTTTACAGAAAATACTATACCTCTTTCTCATACAGATTGCAAGCATCTAAAAAAGATTTACTGTTTTTTCTCTTATGCGGCGAATTCCGGATACAAAAAACCAGTGCATCTGCACTGGTCTCAAAATCGGGGTAACAGGATTCGAACCTGCGACCTCGCGGCCCCCAGCCGCGCGCTCTAACCAAACTGAGCCATACCCCGGTCACAGATAGTATTATACTCGAAGTCTGTCGCAAATTGCAAGTGTTTTTTTAATAAATCGTGAAATTCATAACATTTTTCTATTTTGCCATCTACTTCACCCTGAAATCTGCCTGCATTCTATAAATACTATTCCCTGTTTTCAGACAAATATGCTAAAATATCTATAAAATCTTATGCGAAAGGAGCCCCGGATTATGAAATTAATTGTAACAGGACCCAGGGGAAAAATGGGCAGGCTTATTACACAGGCCGCCGCAGAGCACTCTGACATCGAGCTGATCGCCGGAGTAGGGCCTTCAGGAAGGGATTATATCGGAAAGGATCTGGGCGATGTGGCCATGACAGGCCGGCAGCTGGGAGTGTCCGTAGTGGATAACCTGGAGTCCGTCATAGACAGCTGTGATGTGATCATTGACTTCTCCACAAAAGAAATGGGGATGCAGGTGCTTAAAAGCGCTGTCCGCCACAAAAAGGCACTTGTGTGCGGCACTACCGGATTTTCACCGGAGGAAATGGCAAAATTCAGGGAAGCCGCGTCTTCCATCCCCATGCTCTACGCAGCCAACACTTCCAAATTAGTAAACATTATGAATAAGCTGCTGGAGATCGTGACCACCGCAGTGGGAGATGAGGCAGATATTGAGATCCTGGAAATGCATGATCAGTGGAAAAAAGATGCCCCCAGCGGTACCTCCAAAGAGATGGGAGAGATCATGGCACATGCCATGGGAAAAGAGCTGGATGACATTGCAGTCTACGGGCGCCACGGCGCATCTCCCCGGGAAAAAGGGACTATTGGCTACCATTCTCTCAGGGCCGGAAACATTCCAAGCAGCCACACGGTGTATTTTGGTTTCATGGGAGAGCGCCTTGAGATCACCCATCACTCCTACAACTGGGAATGCTTTGCCAGAGGAGCCGTGGACTGCGGCGTATTTCTGGCAGATAAGGCTCCCGGCTGGTACACCATCCAGGATGTACTGCATCTGTCTTAACTTAAGCACCACGCCGTCTTTTCAGTCGGGAATATTGGAGAAAAAGGGGAGGACCGGAGGAGCAGAGAGAAGATTTCCCCAGTCTGCCTGCCGGAATCCCCCCGGAACCAGACGGCAAACTCCTATTTACGCCAGTCTCCAGTTCTGGCTTTCTGTCTGCAATTTCACCATGCGGGCGTAAAGACCGTTTTTCTCCTTCAATTCTTCTGGCGCGCCTTCCTCCGCCACAACACCTTCCGAGAGTACCACAATTTTGTCTGCGCCTGCCACCGTGCGCATCCTGTGAGCAATCACCAGTACAGTCTTATCTTCAATCAGTCTGGAAAGTGCTGTCTGAATCAATGTTTCATTTTCTACATCCAGTGAAGCGGTGGCCTCGTCCAAAAGAATAATCGGAGCATTTTTCAAAAAGGCCCGAGCAATGGAAATACGCTGCCGTTCCCCTCCGGAAAGCTCACAGCCGTTCTCCCCGATATTGGTATTCCACCCATCAGGCAGTTTTTCTGCAAATTCGTCCACATTGGCCAGTCTTGCCGCCGCCATCACCTGCTCGTCGGTAGCTTCCTTATTTCCAATCCGTATATTTTCCAAAATAGTATTGTCGAATAAAGTCACGTCTTGAAATACTATGGAAAACAGGGACAACAGTGTTTCCGGATCTGTTTTGGAAATATCCATACCTCCCACAGTAATTCTGCCCCGGCTCACATCCCAGAACCTTGCTGCCAGTCGGGAAACCGTCGTTTTCCCGCCGCCGGATGGCCCTACCAGAGCTGTAACCTCACCCTGCTTCGCAGTAAAAGAAACATCTTTCAGAACCGTTTCTCCAGTGTTATAGGCAAAGCTCACATGGTCAAAGACTATATCAAAACCTTTGTTGGAAAGCCGGGTATCTCCCTGCTGAATGGGATGATCAAGGATTTCATTCATACGGGCAATATTGGTACGTGTGCTGATTACCGCCGCCAGATTTTGAAGCGCGCCTTGCAACGGATCATAAAGCCGTGATACGACCAGTAAAAACAGGAAAAAAGTGATCACATCCAGACCGTCTTGAATCAACAGCACAGAACCAGCCAGCGCAACCGTGGCAATCCCTGTTTTCAATACTAATGATGCGGAAACCACAAAGGCAGCAAGTCCGAATTCGTTTAGGATAGAGCGGCGTTCCACTGCACGGATTTTCTTTCCCAGTCCCTTCATGTATTCCGCCTCGGCATTATTGGCTTTCAAGTCCCGCACTGTCTCGATACACTCCTGAATCCCATCAGCACAGGTAATCCTGACGTCCATGGCTTTTTGATTGAGTTTTTCCTGCACTTTCGCAGAAAAACCTACGATAGCAAAAGCCACAGGCGTGACCCAGAGCGCTGCCAGTGCCATGCGCCAGTCAAAAATGAACAGACTGATGGAAATGAGAATTGTGGAGATGATGGAGCCTGCCAATTCGGGAATGAAGTGAGAAAAACTCTGCTCCAGAAAAGTGCAGTCCGCCATAATTGTGCTGGTGAGATCAGCCAGATCCTTTTTACCAAAAAAGGACAGCGGGATCTTCCGCAGCTGTTCTGCCAGCGTAATACGCCGCACACCGCTCTCTGTATAAGTAGCAAAGTAGGTGGCATTATACTGAATGTAAGTGGTAAACAAAATCAAACCGATACACGCCACACATCCAATCACGTAAAATGCGATTTTTTCTCCGGGAACGCCGCCGTTTAGCAGATCCCTCACAAAGTAGAACAGCAATCCCACCGGGAACATAAAGGAAAGATTCTGCATAACGCAGGCCAGACAGCCTTTTACCAGATCCTTTGCTCCCTGTTCGGAGAGCGCATATCGTTTTTGTAGTCGTTTTATCATCTGGTTATACCTCCTTTGCAACCTTCCAATGAACGGAAGTCTGATAGTTCTGCCACATCCGGCTGAAGATACCATTCTGCGCCAGCAAATCGCGGCTGGTGCCACTCTCGGCAATCCGCCCGTCACAAATCACATAGATTTTATCCGCACCCACTACAGTGGAGAGCCGGTGTGCAATCATAATAACTGTCTTTCCTTCGGAAAGCTTTGAAAAAGCAGCCTGTACCCGCGTTTCATTATCCGGATCAGCAAAAGCCGTTGCTTCATCTAAAATAATGATCGGCGCGTTTTTCAGCATGGTACGGGCGATGGCAATTCGTTGCTGCTCGCCGCCAGAGAGATAGACACCCTTTGTACCAATTACAGTGTCCACTCCTTGAGGCAGTTTTTCAAGAATATCATCACACTGAGCATTGTGAAGCGCAGCGAGGATTTCTTCCCGGGTTGCGTCGCGTCTGCCCATACGCACATTTTCCAGAATGGAGGCTTTGATAAGACGGCTGTTCTGAAACACAAAGGAAACAGTGTCCATCAGTTCCTCTTTTCCAATCTCTTTCACATCGACTCCGCCAATTTTTATACTGCCGCTCTGCGGATCAAAGAAACGCGGGATCAGATTGGCAAGCGTAGTTTTACCGCCGCCGGATGGTCCGACAAAGGCTACGGTCTGCCCCTGGGGAATGGTAATGGAAATGCCTTTCAACACCTCTGTTTTTCCATCATAGCTGAAATGGATATCTCGCAGTTCCACGGAAGCATCTTCCGGGTGTCCGGGGTGCTCTGCTTCCTCTAATGGCTTCAGATTTAAAACGCTGTCGATTCTCTGTAACGCATCGTTTACAATCATGGCATTTTCGCTTTGGAACATAATGCGTGTCAGTGTGACAGAGATAACTGGCGTAATGATAATATAGAAAATCAAGTCCAGCAGGAATTCTGTCGTTACTCCGTTTTGTGTAAACAGCAGACCACCCGCGATCAGCATGGCAAAAACCCCGTTAATGGCTGCTGTATAAAGCATCATAGGCATTCGTAGCTGTTTAGTATAGGCGATCACCCATATTTTGTAACGCTCAATCGATTCCTTGAATTTTTTGAAGGAGAAAATTGTCTGGCCAAAGGTTTTAACTACCGGAATACCCCGGACATATTCCACCGCCTCGTTGGACATATCATCCAGCGCATTCTGGTACTCTTTCATTTTTTCCTGCATCTGCTGCCCGGTCATTGCCATCATAATCAAAAACCCCAGAACCACCGGGACAAGGCTCAGGAGACCGAGACGCCAGTCGAACACCAGCAGCAATACCAGAAGTCCACAGGGCGTCGCAGTCGCATTGGCCCGGTCGGGAAGCTGATGGGCAAGATAGGTTTCTGTAGCAGCGCTGGATTCATTGACAATTTTGCGTAGTTTACCACTGCCAAAGCTTTCTGCAAACCCAGGCGGCAGCTTGATAATATGTTCCATGGTCTGTAGCCGCAGGTTAGTGGCAATGCGAAATGCACCCTTGTGGGAGCACATCAGTCCCGCTATGTAGATAAGCACGGAAATGACCGAAAACAGCACTGCCATCCAGCCATTATGAGTCAGATTCTGCGCCCGGCTGAAGTCCGGAGCGATCTCCAGCACGTCCCGGATCACTTTCCAGATATAATAAAAGGGTACCAGCGCAATGAAGGCACTAATGGCTGACAGTGCCCACGAAGCATAGATCAGGTATTTGTGGTTACCTGCGATTTGGAGCAGGCGAGACAGATTGGATTGCTTTTTCAAAAAAAATCCCTCCTTTTTATTGATTTATGATACAGAGAACACATACTGTGTTCTTCTTATATCCGCATTGGTTAGTTATAGCTAACTATTGGTCAAAAATTACAGGGCGTTACTGCCCCATAATTTTCATCCATCCGGCTGTATAAAAAGCGCGCATCTCCTTTACATAGTTTTCTGCGTCATCCAGCCGCATTTCATGAATTACCAGCTCAAAAAAAGTATGAAACATACCAGTGATCAGAATATGCTCTAATGCAGGGTCGATCTTAGGTGAAGGACGTCCAAGTTCCTCCAGAACCTTCTGATAGGAATGTGTTGCTTCCACTTCAATTTCCACCATTTCATCAATCAGACCGGAAAATTTTGTCCCTTCTGAACAGCAAAGGATAAGTTTACATTCTTCCAGATGTGCATAGGCATAGTGAAGCATCTCAAACATGCACATCCCGGAAATATCGCCCATAACTTCTGGCTGCTGTTCTTGTGGAAGCCCGGCAAATTCCTGCTGTGCCTTCCTGAAGCAGGTAAGAATATATTCGTAATGTTTACCTACCAGCGCTTCAAACAGTTCTGCTTTACTTTTGTAATACCCATAAAAGGCCCCGGTAGTCATGCCTACCGACTTGACAATGTTTCGCAGGGAAGCATCTTTATAACCTTTTTCCAAAAACTCTGCTTTTGCCGCCTGATGAATGCGTTCCAAAGTTGTCAAGTTTCCGTCTATTGTATTCGCCCTCCTTATAACAATGTTATATATCACTGTTATATTGTAATCTATAAAAAAGACATTGTCAAGAAGAAAACTCTATGCAGATGGCCAAAACCATTGACATAGAGTTTTTTATTTCTTACCACAAATTACAAAGTCTCCGAATCAAGAATGATAGTGAAAGGTCCGTCATTCGTAAGACTTACCTTCATATCCGCCCCAAAACTTCCTTTCTGCACTACCGGCACCGTCTCTTTACACTTCGCGATAATATACTCATACATCTCCTCTGCCATGGCAGGTTCTCCCGCCTCAATAAAACTGGGACGGTTGCCTTTTTTACAGTTGGCATACAAGGTAAACTGGGAAATAAGAAGCAAACTTCCTCCCACTGTATCCAGAGAAAGATTTGTCTTTCCATTCTCATCCTCAAAGATTCGAAGCCCCAGCATCTTCTTTACCATCTTATCTGCAATTTCCTTTGTGTCGCTGTCTGACACACCGATCAGCACCATAAAACCTTTTCCAATCTCACCGATCGTCTGACCATCCACCTTCACATCCGCATTTGTGACTCTCTGTATAACAAAACGCATAATATTTCCTCCTCGTATTATATAGTAGTAGTGTTTATAGACCCTCTCCAAGGTCTGTATGCTATACTGTTTGGAGATACTGTGGATTGGTTCATTCCTCCTACCACTTGATGGTTACGGAAAGGCTCCAACCACAGTCTCTTTGTATCGTTGTTAATCAGTTAGATACCGCATGACGGTTTATTTAGAACGAGGTTACAAGCGCAGAGAGTTCTGTGGTCCTAAACAGTATCTAAATCTATTACTAAGGAGTGTTCTTATGATCTACATTGGAATTGATGTTGCTAAGGATAAGCATGACTGCTTTATCACGAACTCAGATGGGGAAGTCCTCTTTCCTGTTTTCACCATTCAGAATAACCGAAATGGATTTGACGACCTTTTTTCCAAGATCCAATCCATTTCTTCAGATGTGTTCAATATAAAAGTAGGACTGGAAGCCACCGGACACTACTCTTACAACCTGCTCGGTTATCTCATTGACAAAGGTCTCCCCACCTTCGTCATCAATCCGCTCCACACAAATCTTTACAGAAAAAGCCTCAGCCTTAGAAAGACGAAGACGGATAAGGTCGATGCCCGAACCATTGCTATGATGCTTATGTCTGATGTAAACTTGAAGTCCTACTCAGACACATCTTACCACAACGAGGAGTTAAAGTCACTCACCCGTTACCGTTTTGATAAAGTTCAGGAACGCGCTCAACTCAAACAATCTGTTTCCAGACTTGTCACCATCCTCTTCCCTGAATTGGAAAAGCTTGTTCCGTCACTACACTTGGCTTCTGTGTACGCCCTCCTTTCCGAACTCCCTTCTGCCAGAGAGATTGCATCCTGCCATCTGACACACCTGACGAAGCTGTTGGAAAATGCCTCGAAGGGCCGTTACAGCAGGGAGAGAGCGATTGAAATACGGGAGGCAGCCAGAGTCTCCATCGGCTCTAACATGCCTGCCAAGTCTCTGGAATTAAGGCACACACTCCGACTGATCGGTGAACTGGACTCTGAAATCACGGAAATCGAATCCGAGATCAAACGGATCATGGATCAGATCCCTTCCCCGATCCTGACCATTCCAGGAATAGGCTACCGTATGGGTGCCATGATCCTGGCTGAAATCGGGGATTTCTCCCGCTTTGATTCACCGGATAAGATCCTGGCATATGCCGGGGCTTCCCCTTCCACCTATCAATCCGGGCAGATGGAATCCTCTTATTCCCATATGGAAAAACGAGGCTCACGCTATCTACGGTATGCTTTGATCAATGCAGCCAAATATGTCTGCCACTGGGATGAAACATTCGGTGCATACCTCCAGAAGAAGATTTCTGAAGGAAAACACTACAACGTTGCCATTACACACGCCACCAAAAAACTTGTACGATTGATTTACGCAATGGAAAAGTCCGGCAAGCCTTACATAAAAATGGCATAACCTTTTCTGTTCTATAACATTTCTTTTGAGCACCGGTATACGATGCTCTGTTTGTCATGCGATTTTCAAGGTACAACGATATCTGAAATGCGTTCCCGCAATTCATTCATAAAATCTTCATTTCAGACTTGACTTTTAATAGTTAGTCTTTTCGTTATCTTCTATCATCCACGAACAGGAGGAAAATGTCAATACAATCTTTATTTCTGTTCTTCCCGCTTCTTCCGTATATAAGACTCCACCTCATTTTTTTCTATCCCCAGCGAAACAGCAAGCTCTCCAAAAAGATTTTCCTGGGCAGCGTGAAGACAGCGCTCATCACCTGCGGTCACTTTTTTCCCCTGGGCCAGCCTCTTCTCCTTGCGGACATTAATTGTTTTGATCACCCGCACCCACTGTCTCGTGTCACAGGTTTTCAGCGCTCTTTTCAAAGTTTCTTCCCTCTGCCGCTCATTATCGATCTGGATCATATCCATCCCGTCAATCTCACCGATCAGCTGTTCTGCTTCATGCCGGGAGATCACATACCGCATAATGATCTTTTCACTGTCTGCCGGCACATAGATCACGCCTCCCTTTGAATACAGGGGGGACAGTGTATAGTAATCCTTCCCGGCAGACGCTTCCTCCAGGCGGATAGGACCTATACCTTCCACTCTGCACACACCGTGCTGTCCGCAGACAATATACGCTCCTGTCTCAAACATTCCCATTCTCCTTTCTTCCATATTAGAGAGTATTCCCCAAAATACCATTACATAAAAATCCGCCTATCCACAGATGTGGTAGACGGATTTTTATCTCTGTCTTTCTTTTATTTTATCAGACAAATCCATTTTAAGTAAGTCTTTTCCAGAAAATATTTTATTTTCGGCATTTTTGCGAGTGTTACAGAGCTGCCGTTTGTCTATTTTTACTCTGTTTTTCAGGAATCTGTGCCAGTACGATAGCCGCAAACATCAAGATGCAGCCAACTCCTTCTCTCACTGACAGCTGTTCTCCAAGGATCGCCCACCCGGCCAGGACAGAAATGCAGGACTCCAGGCTCAGGATCAGCGAAGCCACTGTAGGATTCATATTCTTCTGTCCGATGATCTGCAGTGTATAGGCCACACCGCAGGATAGAACACCCGCGTACAGAAGCGGCCCCCAGCTGCGCATGATCCCCTCCACCGTAGTGGTTTCAAAAGCCGCCATTGGAAACATGGACAGGATGCCAGCCACAAAGAACTGGATACAGGACATCTTCACCCCGTCTGTCCTGGGAGCAAAATAGTCAATGACCAGAATATGGACAGTAAACAGAAGCGCTCCTATGAATACGTAGATATCCCCTCTTCCCACACTGAAGGACTCTGTGATGCAGAGAAAGTACAGTCCCGCAAGCGCAAGCGCCACCGCAAGCCATATCTTCCACCCTGTCTTCTTTCCCAAAAATATGCCAAACACCGGCACAAGGACAATGTAGAACGCTGTGATGAATCCTGCTTTGCCCGCCGTAGTGTACTGAATGCCGATCTGCTGCATACTGCTGGCAGCAAACAGTGCCAGTCCGCAGCAGATTCCTCCAGCCGCCAGTGTTTTCACGTCACCCTTCTCGTTGGAATTTTTATTAATCTTTCCCAGAATATAAATACAGGGGAGCAGGGCCACGCCGCCGATAAGAGAACGGATTCCGTTAAATCCGAAAGGTCCCAGATAGTCCATCCCCACGCTCTGGGCGACAAAGGCAGTTCCCCATATAAACGCTGTCAGAAACAGCATAAATGCATTTTTTCTCCTCATATATTCTCCTTTAGTTCTTCCTTTATCAAAAATTTCCTTAACTACAACAACTCGTTCAGTATAGCATATTCATGATTTTTTTCAAATGGTGTATACTAAAGAAAATATGCGGGTGTACATGACAGATGGAAAGCAGGAGGATTTTATGCTGAAGTTCAGACGTTTTTTCTTGGCAAGCGGTATATTGATGCTGGCATCAGAGCTGTGGAAGCAGTACACGCTGACTTTCCTCCTTGGCGGTGGGAATTACAACTGGTGGTATTTTCCCTTTCAACTCTGCAGCATCCCCATGTACGTGTGTCTCCTTCTGCCCTGGGTCCGCAGCAGGTGCGTGCAGCAGGTGCTCACAGCTTTTCTGGTGGATTTCGGCATGCTGGGCGGCATCTTTGCCTTCTTTGACACAAGCGGCATGCACTACGACTATTTTCCTCTCACCGTCCACTCCTTTGCATGGCACATCCTGCTCATCATACTGGGACTGGCCGCAGCCCGCTCTGACCAGGCTGCTTCCAGCTGGAGTGACTACGCCGGAGCCGCCGCTCTGTATCTTACCTGCTGCCTTACAGCCACAGGTCTTAACCTGACCCTGGACCATCTGGGAACTATCAATATGTTCTATATCAACCCGGACTACCCTATGACCCAGAAAATATTCTCAGACATTGCCGCTGTCCTGGGGGATACTGCAGGCATCTTCATCTATATAGGTGCCACCTTGGCGGGAGCCGCCATCTTTCACTTTCTCTGGCGTTTTTCTACTTCACGGGCACTTTGATCTTCACCACATAATCCTCCTCCCCGGCTCCCGCAAGATAGCTGAGCATGTCGTACACATAGCAGTCGCCGACAATGGCAAGATGTTCTTTTCTGATAAATTCCATCAGCTTTTCCAGGCTGTCCCGCACAGAACCGTAGGGTCCTTTATGCATAATGACAACAAAATCCCCCTCCGGCTTCTCGTATAGATCTTCCTCCCTGAAGTGCCCTTTCTCATATATACTTTCCGGTATTTTTGTAAACAGATAGCTTTCCTTTTCTTCCTCCGCTTCCATCATTTCCTTTAAAATGATGGAGCCTACAGAAGCGTGGTTCCGGATGCCGTGGTTTTCACATTTTCGTATGTGCTCTCCCAACAGCCTGGCAGAAGCGTTGATACTGTCCCCCTCCGCGCAGGCAAAATCCGTTACCAGCAGATATTCTTTTTCACCATGCTCAATTCTGGGGACATCGTACCTGGCATCCAGGGCTTCTTCCGTCATCTGTATCATTTCTTCCATAAATACAGAAAGCTCTTCCAGTTCCTTTTGTTTCTCCCGGATCTGGCACTGCTTTTCCCGGAAAATTTCCAGAAAATAGCCTGTATCAAAATTCTGAAAGCATTTCCGTATATCTTCCAGGGAACTGCCTGTATATTTCATGGTCTGGATCAGGTCAAAATCATAAAACTGAACAGCCGTGTAATACCGGTAGCCATTTTCTCCCACATAAGCCGGTTTCAGAATGCCCGTCCTGTCATAGTGGAAGAGAGTCTCCTTTGTCGTACCGCACAATTTTGCAAACTGCCCTGTCGTAATATAAGGTTCTTTGTTCATCCTGCCTCTGTTCTCCTCATTTCCCCCTTGACTATTGTGTTACCCTATAGTTTACCATTCTCTACGAAGGAGAACAATACAAGTATGAATACAATCATTACAGACACTGACACAACACAAAATCATTCATCAGAACTCACGGAAACACCTGGCGGACACAACCGGATGTTTGAAGAAATGCCTCCCACCCGGCTCTTTTTCCGCTGTGCCATCCCCAATATGATCAGCATGGCCGTGGTTTCTCTCTATACCATAGCTGACGGGATCTTCGTGGGATATTACATCGGCGCCCAGGCCCTGGCCGCCATCAATCTGGTCATGCCCCTGATCATGATCAGCTTCGCCTTTTCAGATATGGTGGCGGTTGGCTCTTCTGTGCAGATTGCCATCTGGCTGGGCCGGAAGGATGAGAAAATGGCCAGCCGGATTTTTTCCACTGCCTGCCTTCTTATCCTGCTTTCCGCTCTTGTCATGGGAACGCTGGCCTACGCCTTCTCCTATCCCCTTGTGCAGCTTCTTGGTGCCACAGGGGAGGTAGCGGATCTGGCTGTTCGTTACATGCGGGTTTACGCTGTCTTCTCCGTACTGATCATGCACTTTTTTGCAGTGGATAATTACCTGCGCATCTGCGGACGGGTCCACTACAGCATGGCTATGAATGTAGGCATGTCCCTGGCAAACATCCTTCTGGACTGGCTCTTTATCGGCGCCTTTGGATGGGGCATCGAAGCCGCTGCCCTGGCCTCCTGCCTGAGCCTCATGTGCGGAAATATCATCTGCTTCCTTCCTTTTTTTGCAGGGAAAATGCCACTTGGATTTACAAGGAAGTGGATCAGGCCACGGCTCATTGGAAACATCATCGCCAACGGAAGTTCGGAGTTTTTCAACAACATTTCCGGCTCTGTATGTATGATCATTTTCAACGCCGCCCTTCTGTCTGTGGGCGGATATATGGCAGTGGCGTCCTTCAGTATCATTATGTATGTGGACAGCGTAGTAAAGGCTTTGCTTTTTGGTATGGGCGATGCCCTTCAACCCTCCATCAGCTACAACTACGGCGCAGGAAACCCGTCTCGGATCCGTGCCATCGAAGGGCGGGTTCTGGTGGCAGGACTGCTTCTTTCCCTGGCAGTGCTGCTCTTCATGCAAACCGGAGGGGAGGGACTTCTTTCTCTTTTTGCAAAAGGAGACAGTGAACTGATTGCCATGAGCGTACATGGGATGCGGCTGTTTTCCCTGTCTTACCTGTTTACCTGGTGCGCTATTTTATCCGGTTCCTTTTTTACTGCACTGAACCGCCCCGTCTTCTCCCTTGTAACGGCCGCCGGACAGACTCTGGTGTTTCCTGTTCTGTTCCTTTTCATCCTTCCCCGTTTTCTGGGACTGGACGGCATCTGGCTGTCCCCTGTGTGCGCGGGAGGGGTATCCTCCCTTGTCTGCCTTCTGTTCCAGGCCGACACAAATCGCCGTCTCCGGAAAAGCTTTCATAGCCGGAACGCCGCATGACGACTTTTGTCATGCCGGATTTTTTGACCTTTTCCTCAAAAAGCGGTATAATACATTGCGTAACAGACAGGAATTCTATTCTGCCATATGCAATTATGTGATCCAAGGAGGTAAACAGTCATGAAAAAGAGTAACAGAATATCACATACAGGTCAGGCACCCAGATCCATCGTTACGACAAAAGACACAACCAAGGCAATTGAAACAAGAGCCGGTGTCCTGCAGGATCCGCCAAAGGGCGCCGCAGAGCTGAAGACAGAAGTATACCTTCAGTATCTTGGAACAGAGTGCAGCACTGACGATATTATTGCAAAAGTAAAAAATATCTGGACAAAGGATATGGGCAAAAAGGCAGAGGATATGAAAAATATCCGCATTTACCTCAAACCGGAAGAGATGACAGCCTACTATGTGATCAACGAGGAAACCACTGGAAAGATCGCCCTGTAAAACTCCTGCACGAAAAAGACTCCCGACAAACATCTGAAAACGCAGACGTCTGCCGGGAGTTTTATACTTCCACCCCTGCCAGCCGGATCATCCGGTCATATGTAAAATGATTGAACACAGCAATCGTCCTCCCGACGCCGATCACAGCCAGCACCGTTCCCACGCCGATCCCCACCAGATGCCCGGCAAAGATAAGACTCACTGTGATTGTGACAGTGATGTTCACAAGGTCAAAGCAATTCTTTGTAAATCCCACACTTCTGTAGATACAATCCGCTATAGCTTGCACGATCCCGTCTCCCGGATTCGGGATAATACGCATATTCAGCGACATGGCAGCCCCGATCCCTGTCAGTATGACGGCAAGGACAAGAACCATCACACGCAGCGCCATCTGGCCGACCGTCACCTTTCCCTCTCCGTAAAGGTCCGGGATCACTGCCGAAAACACATTCAGAAATCTTGTAAACACAAGGCTCAGCGGTATCTGTAGTACATCCATGAGAAGTACAAGCCTGCTGTCTGTTTTGTTTGCATGGGCGAGTGCCTCCCCTTCCTTTCTGGCCGCTCTCCTGCTGCGGACCAGATGAAGTATCATCTCGATCAGAACAAAAATGCAGTACAGACCAAGCGTCACGTTGCCGAAGTTATGATCGAAAATGGTGGATACACTGTAGGCCACAGAAATGATGGGGGATACGCCAAGTCCGGTCTTGGTGTTCAGCGTAAGTCCCAGTGCCAGAACGAGAAGTCCCAGAAGGTAAAAGAATACACGGAACAGAATACTTCTGTTGTCTTTTTTCAAATAAATCCCTCCTACTTTTTGTTCCGGTATATTATTTTACGGATTCTGACAGGATCTGTCAAATTCTCTGTCGACCTCCTGCACCTCCACCTCGTACAGATCCTCAAAATCAATCTTCGTATCCACGATCTTCAGTATCCTTGCCGTTCCGTCTATACGGGACACCATCCCCGTCAGCTTCACATACTCCCCCTCCTGGAAATACACGGCCGTCACCATATCATTCCTCCGGATCTGTCTGAGGATCCGATCCAGCTCCTCCTGCCGTTCCGGACAGAGCTGGGCCTTTGGCACTGTGACCTTTTCTTTTCTCCTCAGCGCGTCCTCATATCCTTTCAGAGCGGCAAAAGGCATAAACTGCTTTGCTCTTTCCTGGCGGCTCATACCGCCTCTTCCATCTGTACATTTCACCCCGGTTTCCCCCTTTTCTACACGCCGCTTTTATGTCCTCCGATCTGGCAGTTTCTCTCCATCGTAGTGGCGCCCTCCTGCAGATCCATACCTCTTACAACTGCATTTTTCCCGTACTTTTCCTTGATCGCAAGCAGCACTTTCTGCATCCTGTGCTCCCTGTCCAGCTCTGCCGGGTCCGTAAAGAGATCATACTGCCGCCAGGCTTCATCCACCACATGGTTAAAAGTGACGCTGATCCTGCGCACCGGCGTGTGGCGATCCACGATCCGGTCATAAAGACGCCCGGTACAGGCCATAAGTTGCCGGGAAGAGCTTGTCGTCAGTGTCATGTTCTCGGTCCCATGGGCGGATTTTTTCTCTATTCTCCTGCAGTATCCCACATGAAGGGTAACCGAGTCCGTGACCAGCCCCTTCTCCACCAGTTCCAGACTGAGAAGGTCTGCCATCTCTCTGGCCGCCAGCCTCCCTTCCTCAAAACTGTAGTCCCTGGGCAGCACCTGTCCGTTGGAAACGGAACTGGATTTCGGCCTGTAGGTTTTGATATCTTCCATGGTCGTACTCTCTCTGCCCCAGGCATGGTCAATGAGCAGCTCCGCATCAACACCGAACATACGGTAGAGCATCCCTTCATCTGCATGGGCCACCTCCTCCATGGTGGTGAGACCGCACTGGGACAGCCTCCTCTCAATCCCCTTTCCGATCCGCCAGAAATCTGTCAGAGGCCTGTGTCTCCAAAGCTGCATCCTGTAGCTTTCTTCATCCAGCTCCTCCACATGCCCTTCTGAATGCTTGGCTGTGATATCCATGGCAATCTTGGCCAGATAGAGATTGGTCCCCACCCCCACCGAGGCAGTAATCCCCGTCGTTTCATACACATCTTCCATGATCTTTACACCCAGTTCCTTACCGCTCATCTGATACATATCCAGATACCGTGTCACATCCATAAACACTTCGTCAATACTGTAGACATGGATATCCTCCTTTGAAATGTACTTCAGATAAATGCCATATACCCGGGCAGACCAGTCGATGTAAAGCTGCATCCTCGGCGGCGCCATGATATATCTGATCCCTTTTGGGATCTCAAACACCCGGCATCTTCCGGGCACTCCCAGCGCTTTCATGGCAGGGGAAACAGCCAGGCAGATGGTCTGGTCCGTCCTTTCCGGATCTGCCACCACAAGGTTCGTGGTCATAGGATCCAGGCCTCTCTCCCGGCATTCCACGGAAGCATAAAAAGATTTTAGATCGATACACACATATGTCTTTTGTCTTTCCGTCCGGACAGATCTTTCCATCATGGCTCTCCCTCCCTGGATTTCTATTCAACCGAACATTTGTTCTGTTTTGATTATAGCAGGGATGCCCTGGGTTTTCAACTGGTGATTTCTGACAAATTTCCACCCGCCACAAAAATCTGTACAGACACGTAAAAAATAGGCTTCGCCTATTCAGCTCCCCCTGCCCCTCAATCATGAGGGGTTAGGGGTTCCCTTTTGTTACTTTTTCTTGCATAATGGACTTATGAATATCTTACAAAGAATCTTTGCAGACCATTATGAAGAAATTAAATATACTCTTCATCCCAGAAAAACTGAGATGGAAAATATTGATAAGATGCTCAACTGCGGTGATCCCTCATTTGGCGGCGCCATGTACTCCTGCCCCCACTGTGGTAATTTCAAGTTTGTTCCTTTTCGTTGTCACAGCCGCTTTTGCCCTTCCTGCTGAAACAAATATGCTATGGAACGCACTACCAGTATGTCTTTTAAGCTCGTCAGCGTTCAACACCGCCATTGCGTTTTTACCATTGATGAAAACCTCCGCAACTTCTTCCTTCAGGACCGTTCTCTCCTCAACTGTCTCTTTCATTCCGTCTCCAGTGTCATATCCCGTATGTTTTTCAATCTGAACCATGCCAAGAACTTCACTCCCGGCTATATCATGGTTCTCCACACTTTTGGCAGAGATCTCAAATGGAATCCTCACATCCACTGCATCCTTTCCGAAGGTGGTTACAGTGATGACGGCTTCTGGCGTCATGTGAAACACTTTAACTTCAACTATCTCCGTAATGCGTTCCGCACTGCCCTTCTCAATGAACTGGAAGACAGGATTGGACCTTCTTTTAAAAAAGTAAAAGCGCAATGTTACACTCAACACAAACAAGGCTTCTATGTCTATGCAAAACCCAATCTTTGCGATCCGAAAGTAGTTGCTAAATACATTGGCCGTTATCTTGGCAGGCCCGTCATAGCCACATCCAGGATCGATCGGTATGATGGAGATACCGTTACTTTCCACTATAACCGCCACGAAGATGAGCAGTATGTGGAAGAGACTTTACCTGCCATAGATTTCATCAAACGTCTCATCCGTCACATTCCGGAAAAACATTTTAAAATGATCCGCTATGGCGGTCTGTATGCAAGACACCGTAAGATTGATTCAAAACTGCACCGCGTCATTTCCAGAGAAAAACACAAGATATACCGCAGCTTCACTCAATGGAGGACCTCTATTTTCCTTTCTTTCGGTTATGATCCTCTGTATTGTCCTGAATGTAATCACAAAATGGAGTTCCTGGAACTCTATTACAACCATAAGCGCGTATCCCTCGAAGAAATGTACGAGATAGCCATGTCCAAATCTCGTGGAATGCGTTCCTCTGCATAGTGCTGTTATGATATAATCCTCTCAAAGGAGGATGTTTACCATGAAACCAGATATCGAGGAACTGCGCAAA
>NZ_CAUGIN010000039.1:0-24570 GCF_959599685.1 Lachnoclostridium phocaeense | reverse complement strand
TGGAAGTGTGGTAACACATGGAGCTGACTGTTACTAATCGGTCGAGGGCATAACCGAATAAGGTTCGGGAGAAGAGATGTAAGATAGAGCGATTTCTTGTATGTGGTTTTGAGGGTACATAGATTAAGAAGAGCTGATAGAAGCTCTTCTTTTTTTGTTGACTTTTCTACGTTTGTAGAATATAATAATTCTACAAACGTAGAAGCAATATGCGAAGGAAGGAGGCGAGAACTGTAATGGAAGAGATAAAGCGTTTGCCGGAGAGTGAACTTGAGATTATGCAGATTATATGGAAGAAGTCCGCTCCGGTTTCCAGGGTGGATATTGAACAGGCCCTGCAGGAGACACATCCGCTGGCGCCGACGACCATTCTCACGCTGCTGACACGTCTCTGCGAAAAGGGCTTTCTATCTCTCAAAAAAGAGGGAAGGAGCAACCTGTATGAGTCGCTGATCACAGAGAAGGAGTATCTGGCAGCGGAGAGCAGATCATTTCTGGACAGGGTGTTTCATGGTTCTGTGGCGTCCTTTGCGACAGCACTCTGTGACAGCGGAGTTACGAAGGAGGAGCTGGAGGAACTGAGGCGTCTTCTTGAGGAGGGAGGGCTGTAGTATGTCAGAGGTGTTTATCCTGTATATGTACCGTATGTTCTGGGCACTGTTTCTGGGAGCGTTGCTGGCAATGGGGTTCAGGAGATCGTGGAATGCGGAGCACAGTAAGATGACGTCATGGATGGAAGACAGGGAGCATGCGGTAGTGTGGCTGGATCCTATTGTGTTTCCTGTTATGATCATATTCTTCGCGGCGATCAATCTGTGGGTATATGGCTCTGATGACGGGGTGGAATATGGTCTCTGTCTGCTTATTGATATTTTTGTGTTTGTGAGCGTCTATTTTACAGGGCTTATGTTTTTGCTGCCTATGCTCAGACGCCGCTACACAGCCAGAACATGTGCGGTACTCTGGTTGGTGCCGGTTTTTCTGTTTTACCAGCCGCATATGCTATACTTGATGAGATCAGAGCCGCCTCTCGCAGTGCTGTACCTGCCGGGGATACTCCTGCGGGTGCTGCTTGCCGTATGGGCGGCAGGATTTCTGGTGTTGTTTGGGACAAAGATCGGCTCCCACATCTGGTTTTCACGCCGCCTGAGACAGCATTCCCGTCCGATCCTGTCCCCTGAGTTGCTGGAGATATGGGAGAAAGTAAGGCGTGATCTGGATATGCACATCCCTGTTGATCTGCGATACTGCAGCCTGATCCGGACACCTCTCACGATCGGGATGAGAAAGAAGAGCAAGGTCACCTATCTGCCGGAGTGCGCTTATGGGGCAGAGGAGGCGGAGCTGATCTTCAGCCATGAACTGCACCATGTGCAGAGACGGGACACCCACACGAAATGTTTCCTGGAGTTCTGCAAGGCGCTTGGCTGGATACACCCGCTTGTGTGGCTGGCGGCCAGGAGGGCGCAGGATGATCTGGAGCTCTCCTGTGATGAGATCGTCCTGGAGAAGGTGGATGCCGTCACACGGCGGAAATATGCGGAGCTTCTCCTCTCAACGGCGGGGGATGGACGTGGGTTTACGACCTGCCTCTCGGCCTCAGCCCGGACGCTGCGGTACCGCATGCGGGCGACTGTGTCAGGAGGGAAGAAAAAGCTTGGGGTTGCCATGCTGTTTACAGTTATGGCTTTGAGTGTCCTTGGTATGGGAAAGATCAGCGTCTCAACAGACAGGACCTCGTTGGCAGAGCTTATCCGGCTTTCAGAGGACAGCCTTTCAGAAGTTTATTTTACGAAAGACGGGGAGGAGATCCAGATCAGTGACTTGGACGGACTGTCCGGGTATCTGTCTTCTTTGCAGGCGGAAAGGCTGATCTACACGTACACGCTGCTTTCTGAACAGGGAGGCTGTGACCTGGAGGGGATTACCTCTTCTGACGCGACATTTCGTATGTCCGGGAGCTATGTGGAGATCTGGTTCCCGGAAAAGAGAAATCCGGTGCTCTGCCGTATGAAGGAGCCCGTTGACTGGCAGAAGATCCAGGCGTTTGAATGACAGATATTTGCTCGGCATACGACATGTACAAGTCTTCATATAGAAATAAATTAGGGCAAAATACTTGAATTCGTGCAGAATATGTGATAATATATTTTCTGTTATGAAGACAGATAATCCTCCTTAGCTCAGTCGGTAGAGCACTCGGCTGTTAACCGAGTTGTCGTTGGTTCAAGTCCAACAGGGGGAGCTTGAAAAGCCCGTAAATTCAATGTTTACGGGTTTTGTTTATTTCCGAGAGCAACGAGCTAAGCGGACATGCTCGCATGTCCATTTGGCGACTGCCGCGAGAGTCAAAGACCATCGGGGGCTTTGAATTTGCAACATGCCCCTCGGGGGCAAAATAAACCGTCTGCTGAAAAAAGCAGGCATTAGATTATTAACCGAAAAATGAACCGGAATTGCGTTGCTGGATGGGTTCCGGTATGTTGCCCGATGGTAAATTTTAAGTTTTACTGTTGGGCTTTTTTTGTGCCTTTTTTCAAGAAGGAGGGAAGTCTTTTGGTATTGAATGAAATGGGAAAACGGCAGCTTTTTCCCTGATCGAAACGGATGTGACCGTGACCGGGAGCAATCAGGTGCTGACGCTTTCCACCTGTACGCCGGGTGCCTGAAAGAAAACAATAAATATATAATCTGTTGTGGTCAGTTTTCTATTCTAACCATAAAATGAAAAGAATGGTTAGAATATGTCACGTATAATCTATAAAATACGTGACAAAATCATGGTATATGGATTGGGGGCACAAGTTTTATCCTTTATTCGGCTATTCTAACCACTTTTCTAACCAATGATTGACAAGAATGGTTAGAAAGGTTAGAATGTGAGTAGAATAATTTGGAGGGAAATAAGATGGTTTTTAAGGAAAGCGAAACAGTGGAATTAAAATCTGTTGTGGTGGATGATATAAAAAAAGAAATTATAGCATTTGCAAATTGCGAAGGTGGGAAATTATATATTGGTGTTCAGGACGATGGAACGGTTATCGGACTGGATGATCCGGACGGAGCTGCCCTGCAGGTCAGCAATATGGTTCGGGATGCGATAAAGCCGGATCTGACGATGTTCTTACATTATGAGACGTTAAATGAGGACGGAAAGCAGATTGTTGCAGTCGATATCCAACAGGGAACGGAACGCCCTTATTATATTGCAAAAAAGGGGCTGCGTCCGGAAGGGGTTTATGTCCGGCAGGGGTATTCCTCAGTACCGGCGACTAATACGGCAATCCGCCGGATGATCAAGGAAACGGATGGAGATCATTTCGAGGATATGAGATCTTTAAATCAGGAGCTGACTTTTGAAGCGGCAAAAAAGCAATTTGCCAAAAAGAATCTTCCTCTGGGCGAAGCACAGATGAAAACGCTGGGGATTATGACGCACGACGGAGTTTATACAAATCTGGGGCTGCTGCTGTCAGATCAGTGTGTGCATACGATCAAGGTGGCCGCTTTTGAAGGAACTACCCAGAGCCAGTTTAAAGACCGTAAAGAATTTTCCGGCTCCCTGTTTCAGCAGATGGACGAAGTGTATGATTACATTGATTTTCGCAATCAGATCCATTCTTCATTCCAGAAGCTGTACCGGATCGATCAGAGAGACTATCCGGAGACAGCAGTCAGGGAGGCACTTTTGAATCTGCTTATCCATCGTGAATATTCCTACCGGGCCAGCAGCTTTGTCAGTCTTTATGCAGACCGGATCGAGTTTACTTCCATTGGAGGGCTTTTAAGCGGAGTTACCCTGAATGATGTGATGATGGGGATATCTGTGTGCCGAAATATAAAACTGGCCAATATATTTTATCGTCTGGAATTGATCGAAGCATACGGAACCGGGATGCGGAAAATAAGGGAGGCTTATTCGGAAACAGGGAAAAAGCCTGAGATTGAAACTTCTGAAAATGCTTTTAAGATCATTCTTCCGAATCTGAATGTCCAGACCGAGACGAAGAAGACGGACGTTAACAAGCCGGCAGATGACGATCAGGAGGAAGCAGTAATTTCTCTGGCAAAAAAGCAGGGTACATTTACAAGAAAAGATGTACAAAAAGAGTTGGGGATCAGTCAGACAACATGCGGACGGTTATTGAAGAAGATGGTTGAAAATGGACAGATCATTCAGGAGGGAAAAAGCCGGAACACACATTACCGGCTTCCTGAGTAACAATAGTAATCGGGGAAACGAGGTCTTAACTGCCTCGTTTTTTCTATGCATTTTGATAGGGAGGAAGGGGAGTTCCTGCAGTGTGCGCAAGCTCCGGAAAAGCGGCGGCTTTTCGCGGTATAATGAATTTGTTTTTACAGAGTATCTACAAAGAAACAGGTAGATAAGAACGAGAATGACATTCCCATGAAAAAGGCTATAGGATACATACAGGGAAAGAGTTCACAAGTACAAGAGTGAACTACATATTAAGAGATCCCTAGTACCTTAAACGCCATGAATATCATCGATGAAGTCACCGGAAAAATGGCAGATCAGTAAAACCATCCGGCAGAGAAGGCGAAGAGAGGGCCTGTGAAAAAACAAAGTCACGTTTTTTCACAGGCCCTTTTTGTGGTTGTCTTAATATACTGTACCTTAAAAACTGTGATAAGTCGGCCCCGAAAGTTACCGACAGGTAACTACGGCACAAAAAAGTGCGTACTTGTAGGCAGGCCGCTTCACTCATAAAATAAGCTCAGAAAATAAATCGGAGATGAGAAATGTATGAATAAGGCACAGTTTGTTGTGGATAAAAATAGGTGTACCGGCTGCGGCATGTGTGTGAAGGTCTGCCCGGGAGGCGTCCTGTCTATGGGAGAGGATGGCAGGGTACAGATAGAAGACTTTCAGGAGTTTGGATGGAGCGGCTGCTGGAAGTGCGAACACTGCCTGGCGGTCTGCCCGGCGGGGGCGATCTCCATCTTTGGGCACTGCCCAAAGGACAGCATCCCTCCGGTGCAAGCGGATGAGGCGTCTCCTGTCATGGACGCTCTGATCGCAAACAGGCACTCCTGCAGGCGCTACCAGGACCGCAGCGTAGATCCGGGCATGATCTGGGATATGATCAGCAGGCTGGCTAATGCGCCCAATGGAGGCAATAAGCAGCAGGTGGAGTTCACCTTGATCGATGACAGAGAAAAGATGGAACGGTTTCGCCGGATAGCCTTTCAGGAGATGGAGATCCTTGCAGGAAAGGGGATTTACCCGGAAGGTTTTGACCGGGATTCCTATGAGGACATGAAGAGATGGCGCGCCACCGTGCGTCCGGATATGCTTTTTTGCGGAGCCCCGCATCTTCTGATCCCACATGCGCCGCTGGGAAAGGGCGAACCGGTGCAGGATGTGCTGATAGCGGGAACATATTTTGAACTGCTCTGCGCCTCCAGAGGGCTGGGGGCTGTGATGCTGACCTTTCCCCTGGGTGCCCTGAAAAGGATGCCCCGGATCAGGGCCATGCTGGAGATCCCGGAAGATCACTATGTCGGGATGATGATCGGATTCGGGTATCCGGAGATATCCTATCAAAGAGGGGTACAGAAGACCGTGGACCCGGGCCGGATACATCGGCCTGCATTTTAGATAGAATTTCAGAAGGCATTTCAGAATACATTTTGGAGGAGGATCTTATGAACGCACAGGAGTGTCTGCAGATTTTAAGAGGTGTTAAGGATGTGACATTTGCTACCACAGATGAAAACGGAAGGCCCAGGGCTCGTATAATCGATGTCATGCTGGTGGAAGAGGGAAGGCTGTATTTCTGCACGGCCCGGGGGAAGGATTTCTACCGGGAGCTGACAGAAGGCGGCTATGTGGCTGTGACCGGGATGAACCGGGCCTTCCAGATGGTCCGGCTTGAGGGAAAAGCCCGGAAGCTGGGGGGACAGAAGAGATGGATCGACAGGATTTTTGAGGAAAATCCAGTTATGAACGATGTCTATCCGGGGGGAAGCAGATACATACTGGAGCCTTTCTGCATGGACAGCGGGCGGATAGAGTTCTTTGACCTTGGCAAGTCGCCCATCCAGCGATTTTGCTTTTCCCTGGGGGATGAGCCTTTGGAGGAGAAAGGATTTTTTATTACAGAAGCCTGCATCGGATGTGGGAAGTGCAGCCGGAATTGCCCGCAGAAGTGTATAGACCGGAAGGCGGAACTTACGGTGCAAGGAGGAGGCAGCAGTGCGCCGGGGACAGCTCTCTATAAGATCCGGCAGGAGAACTGCCTGCACTGCGGGCTGTGCAGGGAAAACTGCCCTGTGGGAGCAATCGTAAAGAGAGGTGAAGAAACATGCTAAGACAAATGGGGACACTTTTAATGGAGAGAAAGGACTTTTTTCTGGGACTTCTGGCCGAACATCTGGGGATCTCTCTGACAGCCATTCTGATCGCTGTGGTGCTGGGAGGACTTGTGGGGATTTTGATCAGTGAATTTGACCGGTCGGCCAAACCCACACTGGCAGTGATCAATTTTCTGTACACCATTCCATCTATCTCTATGCTGGGATTTCTCATTCCCTTTTCTGGTGTGGGAAATGCGACGGCGGTCATTGCTCTTACGGTGTACGCCCTTCTTCCCATGGTGCGGAACACCCATACGGGAATTGTGAACGTGGAGCCGGCTATTCTGGAGGCGGCCAAAGGGATGGGGAGCACCCGGATGCAGATCCTGATAAAGGTACGCCTGCCTCTGGCGATGCCGGTGATCATGTCCGGTATCCGGAGCATGGTGACTATGACCATTGCCCTTGCAGGTATTGCCTCTTTTATAGGCGCCGGCGGGCTGGGCGTTGCCATTTACCGGGGGATCACCACGAACAACAGCGCCATGACCATGGCCGGAAGTGTGCTGATCGCTGCGCTGGCACTGGTAGTAGACTTTATTCTGGGATTTGTGGAAAAAAGGATGCAAAAGCGCAGCGCCAGGGCAAGGAAGACCCACCGGATCTTAGGGGCGGGCGCGGCAGTGATCTGTGCCTGTCTGCTGATCACTTCTTTGCCTGGCAGGCAGACAGGGGATACGATCCGCATTGCCACAAAGCCAATGACGGAGCAGTATGTGCTGGGAGAAATGCTGAAGATCCTGATCGAAAAGGATACAGATCTTCAGGTGGAACTGACCCAGGGGGTAGGCGGCGGCACTTCCAACATCCAGCCGGCTATGGAGAGCGGAGAATTTGACCTGTATCCCGAGTACACCGGCACGGCCTGGAATATGGTGATGAAGGAGGAAGGGCTGTACACGGAGGAGCTGTTTGACGATCTGCAGGCGTTTTACAATGACGAGCTTTCCATGGAGTGGACCGGTATGTACGGGTTCAACAATACCTACGGCCTGGTGGTGCGCCGGGAGATCGCGGAGCAGTATGCTCTGAAGACTTACTCTGATCTTGCCCGGGTTTCGGACCAGCTTGTGTTCGGAGCAGAGTATGATTTCTTCGAGAGAGAAGACGGTTATGATGCTCTGTGCGACACCTATGGCTTTCATTTCAAGGAGACAATGGATCTGGACATTGGGCTGAAGTACCAGGCCATAGACCAGGGACAGATCGATGTCATGGTGATCTTCACCACAGACGGACAACTCTCAGCTTCCGATGTGACTGTGCTGGAGGACGATAAGCAGTTCTATCCGTCTTATCTGTGCGGCAATGTGGTCCGCAGCGAAGTGCTGCAGGAACACCCGGAACTGGAGCAGATCTTTGAACAGGTGACGGGGATTATTTCAGACGGAGACATGGCTTCCATGAATTACCAGGTGGAGACAGAGGGAAGAGAGCCGGAAGATGTGGCGGAAGAGTTCCTTGAGAGCCGGGGACTTCTGTAAGGAGGATGCAAAATGAGTACACTGATAGAATTTAGAAATATCAAAAAGTCATATGGGGAAAAGGTGGTTATGGAGAATTTTGATCTCCAGGTAGACAGGGGAGAGTTCGTCACCATCATCGGCTCCTCGGGATGCGGCAAGACCACAGCGCTCAAGATGGTGAACGGGCTGATCCATCCCGACCAGGGAGATATCCTGATCGATGGTGAGAACATCCGGGAAAAAGACCAGACCCAGCTCAGGCGAAATATCGGCTATGCCATCCAGGGGAGCGTCCTGTTTCCTCACATGACAGTGGAGCAGAACATTTCTTATGTGCCGGATCTACTGAATGGGAGGAACCGGGCAAAGACAAAGGAGGCTGTATCCAAGTGGATGAAGATCGTGGGGCTGGACGAAGAGCTGAAGGAGCGCTATCCGGCGGAACTCTCGGGCGGTCAGCAGCAGAGAGTGGGAATTGCCAGGGCACTGGCTGCATCGCCGGAGATCCTGCTCATGGATGAACCTTTTGGCGCGGTGGATGAGATTACCCGGGGACAGCTCCAGGAGGAGCTTCTGCGGATCTACCAGGAGACGAAGATCACCGTTCTGTTCGTGACCCACGATATAGGGGAGGCGCTGAAGCTGGGGACCAGGGTTCTGGTCATGGATCATGGGAAGATCCAGCAGTACGCTGCTCCGTCGGAGCTTCTGCGCCGCCCGGCCACACCTTTTGTGGAGCGGCTGGTTGAGAAAGAGAGAAGGACCTGCAGCCTGCCGGAGGAGAAGCTGGGGGACTGCGAGTTCAGCGGCGCGGCAGGCGCAGTAAGGGGAGAAGACAGGTGAAAGCATAAAGAGGGGATGCCCCGGGCATTTGTGCCCGGAGCATCCCCTCTTATACTGTCTGTTCTTATATCATAACTTTTTTCATAAATCTCAGTAAGACCTTTCCCAGTGCCAGCACGAGCACGGCCGACGCGATGGCTTCCGGAATGCCGGATGCAGTGATGGTCCCCATGATCAGGCCCCATACGGCCGTGACGCCCACGTTCTGAGCCTGGGCGTACTGCTGGGCGAAGAGCAGGTAGATGCTGCCCATGACAGTCACGGTGTTGACCATAGCTCCCACAAAGCCGGTGATGGGAAGGGCGATAGTCTGGTTTAAGTGCACCTTCTCGAAGAGCTTCCAGAGCCAGCCGGATACTACGCCGATGAGGATGCGGCATCCAACGGAGATCCAGAGCGCTTTCAGAACGCCGGGAAGTCCGGTGGTGCTCATAAAGGGAGAGAAGGCGAAGGACAAAAGGGTCGGTGCCATGGTATTGCTTATGAGAGAGCAGATTCCAAAGACGCCGCCTAAGATGCCGCCTGCCAGTGGTCCTAAGAGCACAGCTCCGAGGATGACCGGAATGTGTACTGTTGTCGCCTTGATGACTGGAAGCTGGATCATGCCAAGCGGTGTGTTCGCGAGGACGATGACGATCGCTGCCATAAGTGCAACACAGACCATCCATCTGGTGTCACGTTTTTTTTCTTTCATTATTCAATTCCTCCTTGTTATCATTCCCGCTGTCGGGATATAATACAATTACGCGGAAAGTATAGCATGAAAGGAAGGATTTTACAATATGCTGAAAGGGAAGACAGTGATCCTGGGAGTGACCGGGGGGATCGCGGCATATAAGAGCGCCTGGCTGACCAGCCTTCTTGTAAAGGCGGGGGCGGACGTGCAGGTGATCATGACAGAACACGCCAGGGAGTTTATAGCGCCACTGACATTTGAGGCGCTGACAAACCAGCGGTGCCATACAGATACATTTGACAGGAACCACGAGTACAGCACAGAGCATGTCTCTCTGGCTTCCCGGGCGGATGCGGTGATCATCGCTCCGGCCACGGCCAACGTCATTGCGAAGCTGGCCTGCGGCATTGCGGACGATATGCTGACGACCACCGTGCTGGCCTGCGACTGCCCAAAGATCGTAGTGCCTGCCATGAACACCAGGATGTACGAAAATCCGGTGACCCAGGACAATCTGGAAAAGCTGAGAAAATACGGGGTGACTGTAGTGGAGCCGGCAGCAGGCCGGCTGGCCTGCGGAGATGTGGGAAAAGGCAAGATGCCGGAGCCGGATGTCCTGTTTCAGTATGTGCTCATGGCCTGCGCCTTTGAAAAGGACATGGCGGGGAAGAAAGTTCTTGTGACAGCAGGCCCTACCCAGGAGCGGATCGATCCGGTGCGCTACATCACCAATCACTCTACCGGGCGGATGGGCTATAGCATCGCGAAGACCTGTGCCCTGCGGGGAGCGGAGGTGACGCTGGTGACCGGGCAGACAGCCCTGGAGCCCCCTCTGTTTGTGGATGTGGTGTCGGTGGTGTCTGCCAGAGATATGTACGAGGCAGTTGTGGAAAGAAGCGGGGAGATGGATGTGATCATCAAGGCCGCGGCGGTGGCGGACTATCGGCCTGCTGTGACAAGTGATGAGAAGATCAAAAAGTCCGACGGAGATATGGCTATCGATATGGAGAGGACCGATGATATCCTGGGCTATCTGGGCAGCTGCAAAAAGCCCGGACAGTTCCTCTGCGGATTTTCCATGGAGACCCAGAACATGCTGGAAAATTCCCGCGCCAAGCTCAGGAAGAAGAACCTGGACATGATCGTGGCCAATAATCTGAAAGTCAAGGGAGCGGGATTTGGAACAGACACCAATGTGGTGACCATCATCACGGCGGACATGGAAAAGGAGCTGGAGCTCATGAGCAAGGATGAGGTGGCGGCAAGGCTGCTGGACGAGATCCTTGCCCGCATCTGAAAGGATAAAGGGCAGCAGGTACACAGCGCGGCGGTTGTGCGCTATAATATATAGAAGATAATAAAAATAAAATGGAGGTAATACATATGGATCCGAACAGAAGAAAGAGAAATGAAATGGCAGCGCAGAGAGTGATCAAAGGGCTGGAGTCCCGGAACATGGAAGGCTATTACGCAGAGTCAAAAGAGGAAGCCCTGAAAAAGGCGCTGGAGCTGATTCCTGAGGGAAGCTCTGTGGGCTGGGGCGGTTCTATGTCCATCAAGGAGATGGGGCTTCTGGACGCTGTCTGTTCAGGAAATTATACGGTTTACAACCGGGATATCTGCAAGACACCGGAGGAGAAGAGAAAGACTCAGCTCCAGATTTTTACCAGCGATTATTTCCTTTGCAGCACAAACGCCATCACAGAGGACGGAGTCCTTGTCAATGTGGACGGCACGGCCAACAGAGTGGCCTGTATCTCCTGGGGGCCTGCCAATGTGGTTATGATCGTGGGCATGAACAAACTGGTGAAGAGTGTGGAGGACGCTGTTTCCCGGGCAAGACACGAGGCAGCTCCTATCAATGCCCAGAGGTTTGGGCTGGACACACCCTGCTCCAAGACCGGCGTGTGCGCTAACTGTAAATCTCCGGATACGGTGTGCTGCCAGGTGCTGGTGACAAGGTATTCCAAGGAGAAAGGGCGGATCAAAGTCATCCTTGTGAACGATGAGATGGGATTTTAAGGAGACAAGCAAAATAGAAATTGTCAAACTTTTCATTGACGAACAGGAAAGAGTTTGCTATAATATGAGTGTTCCGCAAAAACGGGACACTGCGGCGCAGTAGCCAAGTGGTAAGGCACAGGTCTGCAACACCTCGATTCACCGGTTCAAATCCGGTCTGCGCCTCTCAATAAAAAGAGGAAAGAGAAATATCAGCTGAGCTGGTATTTCTCTTTTTCGTATATAAATATTTACCTCAGGGTTCATACTGCAAAACTAAAAAGAACTTCTGCGGGATAGAGGAGTATGTTTATAATGCAACCAGGAAAACAGGACACAGATTAAAAACAGACAGGGAGGATGGCAAAATGGAGGCGAGATCCCAGGCGGCCCGGGACGTGATCGGGCAGGTGGAGCAGGTGATTTTGGGAAAAGAGGATCGGATACGTGAGATCATGACTGCCTTTCTGGCGGGAGGCCATGTGCTGCTGGAGGATATCCCCGGTGTTGGAAAGACCACTCTTGCCATGGCATTTTCCAGGGCCATGGGGCTGTCCTACAGAAGGGTGCAGTTTACGCCGGACGTGCTTCCCTCAGATCTGACCGGCTTCTCTATATATAGAAGGGAAGAAGAGAAATTTGTCTACCAGCCGGGAAGCGTCTTCTGCAACCTGCTTCTGGCGGATGAGATCAACCGGACATCTCCCAAGACTCAGTCTGCGCTTCTTGAGATGCAGAGCGAGATCCATGACGTGTTTGTCAAGGACAAGGTGTATGTCTGCATCCTGGAGCTGATCAGGGCTACCTATGTAGAAAGCTGGATTTAGGAAACACGGGCGAAAAAACGGACTTGACTTCCACTGCCATACTATGGTATATTATTGTGGCGATGGAAGCAGGTCTTTTTTTTATGCCTAAATTTAGGCATCCGGTCAGGACCGCCGGTAACACGTCAACATTAAGAAAATGAAGCGAGGTGGAAGTTGTGCGTACAAGAATTACTTTAGAGTGTACAGAATGCAAGCAGCGTAACTACAACATGACAAAGGATAAGAAAACTCATCCGGAGCGCATGGAAACCAAGAAATACTGCAGATTCTGTAAATCACACACATTGCACAAAGAAACAAAATAGTCGCTGGCAAAAGGAGTGAATGTCGTGAGTAAAGAAAAAACTCAGAAGAAGAGCTGGTTCAAAGGTCTTAGCTCAGAATTCAAGAAGATCATCTGGCCAGACAAAGTGACACTTGCGAAACAGACAGTAGCGGTTGTTTGCGTATCCGTAGTGCTGGGAGTCATCATCGCGATTATCGACTTCGTTGCACAGTATGGGATAGATTTTTTAATAGGACTGTAAGCAAGAAAGGTGATTATATGTCAGAGGCAAAATGGTATGTTGTTCATACTTATTCCGGGTATGAGAACAAAGTGAAAGCCAACATTGACAAGACAGTGGAGAACAGACATCTGGAGGAGCAGATCCTGGAGGTGCGGGTTCCACTGGAGGATGTTGTGGAGAACAAGAACGGGGTGCAGAAAGTGACACAGAAAAAGATGTTCCCCGGCTATGTGCTCATTCACATGATCATGAATGACGATACATGGTATGTAGTCCGCAACACAAGAGGCGTGACAGGGTTTGTGGGTCCCGGTTCCAAGCCGGTTCCCCTGACAGACGAGGAGATGGCGCCCCTTGGCATCCAGCGCGAGAACTACGTGGTGGATTACGAGGTGGGCGACAGCGTCAAGGTCATCGCCGGTGCGTGGGCGGATACGGTGGGTGTTGTGCAGTCCATCAACGCCGCAAAGCAGAGCCTGACCATCAATGTTGAGCTGTTTGGCCGCGAAACGCCAGTAGAAATAAGTTTCGCTGAAGTGAAAAAATTGTAGTCAGTAGTGGGAGGGACATGTGTCCCGACAATACCACAAGGAGGTAATGAAAATGGCAAAAAAAGTAGAAGGTTATATCAAATTACAGATTCCTGCCGGCAAGGCAACTCCGGCTCCTCCGGTCGGACCTGCACTTGGACAGCACGGAGTTAACATCGTTGAGTTCACAAAGCAGTTCAATGCCAGAACAGCTGACCAGGGAGATCTGATCATTCCTGTAGTAATCACCGTTTACAACGACAGAAGCTTCAGCTTCGTTACAAAGACACCTCCGGCAGCAGTCCTGATCAAGAAGGCCTGCAATCTGAAATCCGGTTCCGGTGTGCCGAACAAACAGAAAGTTGCAAAGATCACAAAGGCTCAGCTCCAGGAGATCGCTGAGACAAAGATGCCTGACCTGAATGCAGCAAGCCTTGAGGCAGCTATGAGCATGATCGCAGGTACATGCAGGAGCATGGGTGTTACAGTAGAAGAGTAGAGCGATTTGAGTCAACAGGAACAGTAAGTGGGAGGGTTATCCCGACATTACCACAAGGAGGTATTTTTTAAAATGAAAAGAGGAAAGAAATATACAGAAGCTGCAAAAGCTATCGAGAGAGGAACACTCTACGACAGAGATGAAGCAATTTCTTTAGTAAAGAAGACAGCAGTGGCAAAATTCGATGAGACCATCGAGGCTCACATCAGAACAGGCTGTGACGGACGTCATGCTGATCAGCAGATCCGCGGCGCCGTTGTACTGCCTCACGGAACTGGTAAGAAAGTCCGCATCCTTGTATTTGCAAAAGACGCAAAGGCTGAGGAGGCAAAGGCAGCAGGAGCTGACTATGTAGGAGGCGACGAGCTGATCCCGAAGATCCAGAACGAGAACTGGTTTGAGTTCGATGTTGTAGTTGCTACACCAGATATGATGGGTGTTGTTGGACGTCTCGGACGTGTACTTGGACCTAAAGGCCTGATGCCGAACCCGAAGGCCGGAACAGTAACAATGGACGTTACAAAGGCTATCCAGGACATCAAAGCTGGTAAGATCGAATACAGACTTGACAAGACAAACATTATCCATGTGCCGATCGGTAAGGCTTCCTTTACCGAGGAGCAGCTTGCAGACAACTTCCAGACGCTTATTGATGCAGTCAACAAAGCCAGACCGGCAGCTGTTAAGGGTCAGTTCTTAAAGAGCGTGACACTTACTTCTACAATGGGACCTGGCGTGAAGCTTAACCCGGTTAAGCTGGCTTAATCAGAAGCCCGAATTGACGCATATAGAAAGTCTGCCGCTTTTGAGGACACAGAGTTCTCGGGCGGCGGGCTTTTTTTTGAGCAGGCTTTTTGAAAAGTATGTGTTGACAATACATCGTATTGGTATATAATATATTGTTAGTTCCCGAATTGTTAGCAACCGAACAACAAAAAAGGGGAACGGGAAAGGATGGAGTTATGTCGGAAGATGCAGGGAAGTGGATCAACCGTGTTTCCCATCAATTGAAGAGACAGATGTCCTGTACGGACCGGCAGGCGGACGATCTAACGAACATGCAGAAACACATTCTGCATTTTATTTTGCTTGAAACCATGCACAGGGATCTGTTCCAGAAGGATCTGGAGAAGGAGTTCAAGGTCCGCAGGTCCACGGCCACGGGAATCCTTCAACTTTTGGAGAAAAAAGGGTATCTCTACCGGGAGCCGGTGAAGGAGGATGCCAGGCTGAAGCGCATTGTGCCGACGGAAAAAGCGGCAAAGCTTCGGGGAGACCTGTTGAAAAACATCCGCAGGAGCGAAGCGCGCTTAAGAAGAGGAATTTCGGAGGAAGATATGGACGTGTTCATAGAAGTGCTCAAGCAGATATCCTCCAATCTGTCCTGCGGGGAAAAGCAAAAGGAAATAAGTATGGAAAGAAAGGGAGAGTCAGATGAATAGGAAACTACTGAAATCTGTGCGGGAGTACAAGAAGCAGGCGTTCCTGGCACCTGTACTGGTGACGCTGGAGGTGCTGCTGGAAGTACTGATCCCGCTTCTGATGGCCAATATCATTGACATCGGAATCATGGAAGGAAATATGGACTACATTATAAAGATGGGCATCGTCCTTGTCATCATGGCTATGCTGTCGCTTGCGTTTGGCGCAAAAGCGGGGCAGGTGGCTGCTGTCGCGGCTGCCGGCTATGCCAAGAACCTGCGGCATGACATCTTTTATAAGATCCAGGAATTTTCATTTGGAAATATTGATCATTTTTCAACACCCAGCCTTGTGACGAGGCTGACTACAGATATCACCAACGTGCAGATGGCATTTATGTTTAGTATCCGTATGCTGGCGAGAGCTCCCATCATGGTGGTGCTGTCCTGGATCATGACAGCCACTATCAGCCTGAAGATCGCATTTCTCATGCTGATTACGATCCCCATCCTGGGAGGCGTTCTGATCTTTATCGCAAAGAAGGCGCACCCTCATTTTATCCAGGTGTTTGACGAGTATGATATACTGAACAACACAGTGCAGGAGAATGTAAATGCTGCCAGAGTGGTAAAGGCCTATGTGCGGGAGGAACACGAGAATGAGAAGTTCCACAAGATTTCCCTGAAAGTGTTTGATCTGTTCACAAAGGCTGAGAAGCTGGTGGCGTGGAACTCCCCTGTTATGAACTTTGTCATGTACACAGTGGTCCTCCTCATTGTTCTCATTGGAGGAGAGGACATTGTGCTTGGAAATATGATGACAGGTGAGCTTACAAGTATCATGGTATATGCCATGCAGATCCTCATGTCCCTGATGATGGTATCCTTTGTCTTTGTCATGATCATGATTGCTGAGGCTTCTTCTGACCGTATCAAAGAGGTGCTTGAGGAAGTGCCGGAGATGGTGGATAAAGAGGATGCCCTGACAGAGGTGGTGAACGGGGATATTGATTTTGAACATGTGGACTTCAGCTATGCAGGGGAGGACGGCAACCTGTCTCTGAAGGATGTGAACCTTCATATTAAGAGCGGACAGATTGTCGGCATCATCGGCGGCACCGGAAGCGCCAAGTCCACTCTGGTGCAGCTCATCCCAAGGCTCTACGATGTGACCAGAGGCTGTGTGAAGGTGGGCGGCCAGGATGTGCGGAAATACAATCTGGAAAAACTCCGGGATCAGGTGTCCATGGTGCTCCAGAAAAACGTGCTTTTCACGGGAAGTATTTACGAAAATATCCGCTGGGGAGATGAGAGCGCCAGCAATGAAGAGGTCAGGAGAGTGTGCCAGCTGGCCCAGGCTGACGGATTTATCAGTGAGTTCCCGGCGGGATACAACACCATGATCGTAGAGGGAGGAAACAATGTGTCCGGCGGACAGAAACAGAGACTGTGTATCGCCAGAGCCCTCCTGAAGAAACCGAAGATCCTGATCCTGGACGACTCCACCAGCGCGGTGGATACAAGGACAGACGCCCTGATCCGCAAGGCTTTCAGGGAGGAGATCCCGGATACCACAAAGATCATCATTGCCCAGAGGATCTCCTCTGTGGAGGACGCTGACATGATCATTGTCATGGACAATGGAAAGATCGATGGTATCGGAACATCTGAGGAACTTCTGAAGACCAATGCGATCTACCGGGAAGTATACGAATCACAGGTGAAAGGAGGAAATGACAATGAGTAAAAATGGAAAACCCAAAGTGACCAAGAACACGATCAAGACAGCAAAAAGACTCCTTGGCTATGTGACGAGCACATATAAGGCGCAGTTTGTGCTGGTGCTGCTGTGCATCCTGATCAGCTCCATTGCCAGCATCTCTGTCTCCTTATCCCTGCGCTATCTGCTGGATGATTTTATCATTCCCCTGATCGGGCGTGAGGATCCGGATTTTTCTGAGCTGTACATGGCACTGACTGTGCTGTGCTGCATTTTTGCGATGGGTGTAGTGTCCACCTTCCTCTACACAAGGACCATGGTCATCATCGGACAGGGTGTGCTTAAAAGGGTCAGAGATGAGATGTTTGAACACATGCAGACCCTGCCGATCCGCTATTTTGACCAGAATACAAACGGCTCCATCATGAGTCTTTACACGAACGATACAGATACGCTGCGCCAGATGATCAACCAGTCCATCCCCCAGGTGCTCATGTCTGCGCTGATGATCGTGGTCACGTTCATCGCTATGCTTGTGCTGAGCCCCATCCTGACGGTGCTGGCCATTGTGGTGATCCTTCTGATGATCGCTGTGTCCAGGTTCATCGGAGGTAACAGCGGGAAATATTTCATCCGGCAGCAGTTGGACCTGGCCAATATCACGGGATTTGTAGAAGAGCGGATGAACGGCCAGAGAGTGGTGAAAGTCTTCAACCATGAAAAGAAATCAGAGGAAGAATTTGATGTGCTCAATGAAAAGCTCTTCGAGAGTGCTTCAAACGCCCATACATTTGCCAGCATCATGGGACCTGTCATCGGAAATATCGGGAATCTGCAGTTTGTACTGACAGCTGTGCTGGGTGGATTTCTCTCCATTATGGGCATTGGAAATATCACGCTGGGCGTTATGGCCTCCTACCTGCAGTTTACAAAGAGCTTTACGCAGCCCTTCATGCAGGTGGCGCAGCAGTTCAACTCCATCATCATGGCTCTTGCGGGTGCAGAGCGCATCTTTAAGATGATGGATGAGGCCCCGGAGGTGGACGAAGGGTATGTGACTCTTGTCAATGCAAGAAAGAAAGAGGATGGCACCATCGAGGAGTGCAAAGAGCGCACCGGCATGTGGGCCTGGAAACATCCTCACCAGGCAGAGGGCACTGTCACATATACGGAGCTGAAAGGCGATGTGCGGTTCTTTGATATGTCTTTTGGATATGAACCGGACCACATGGTGCTCCACGACCTGACACTCTATGCGAAGCCGGGGCAGAAGCTGGCCTTCGTGGGATCGACAGGCGCGGGAAAGACCACCATTACCAACCTGATCAACCGGTTCTACGACGTGCAGGATGGAAAAATCCGCTATGACGGCATCAATATCAACAAGATCAAAAAGGCAGACCTGCGCCGCTCCCTGGGGATCGTGCTTCAGGATACCCATCTGTTTACGGGAACTATCATGGACAATATCCGTTACGGAAAGCTGGATGCCACGGACGAGGAAGTGTACAACGCGGCAAAACTGGCCCATGCGGATCGGTTCATCCAGATGCTCCCCCAGGGCTATAACACTATGCTCACCAGCGACGGAGAGGAACTCTCTCAGGGGCAGCGCCAGCTCCTGGCTATTGCCAGAGCTGCTGTGGCAGATCCGCCGGTGCTGATCCTGGATGAGGCTACATCCAGCATTGACACCCGCACGGAGAGCATTGTGCAGAAGGGTATGGATAACCTGATGAAAGGGCGCACGGTATTTGTCATTGCCCACAGGCTCTCCACGATCCGGAACAGCGACGCCATCATGGTGCTGGAGCACGGCCGGATCATTGAGAGAGGAACTCACGAGGATCTGCTGGCTCTGAAGGGAACCTACTATCAGCTGTACACAGGAAAGCTGGAGCTGTCATAGGGATTATATAGGTCCTATAGATTATATAAAATAGAGATAAAACGTGCCGGAATGATCTGGCAGAATGATCTGGCAGAATGAAAAAAGATATTGACAAAAAACGAGAAACATGCTAAATTACAATGGTAACTGCCGAAGACAGCAGGTGCTGAAAAGCGTAAGTATGAAAACGCCTGCCGAGGAAGAATAGATTTAGTACGTGTGTATGAATTTCTAACCCTCTGTGTCTTTGGATGCGGAGGGTATTTTTATTCAGCCATAAATCTGTCGGCGGTGCAAGAACCAAAAATCTAACAAGGAGGTGCACCATTCGTGGCAAAAGTTGAGTTAAAACAGCCTATCGTTCAGGCAATTGTTGATGACATCACAGGCGCTGAGTCAGTCGTTCTGGTTGACTACCGCGGATTAACTGTTGCACAGGACACAGAGCTCCGTAAACAGTTAAGAGAAGCAGGGATCATCTACAAAGTCTGCAAGAACACAATGATGAAGAGAGCTTTTGAGGGAACAGAGTTTGCAGCTCTGGAAGAGCATCTGGAAGGCCCAAGCGCGATCGCTATCTCTAAAGATGACGCGACAGCTCCGGCAAGAATCCTGTGCAAGTTCGCTAAAGATGCGAAGGCTCTTGAGTTAAAAGGCGGTGTTGTTGAGGGCACTGTATATGACGTAGCCGGGCTGACTGAGCTGGCTAAGATCCCGTCAAGAGAAGAACTTCTCTCCAGACTGCTTGGAAGCATGCAGTCACCTATTACAAACTTTGCTCGTGTTATCAAGCAGATCGCAGAGCAGGGTGGAGAGGCCGCTCCCGCAGAGGAGAGCGCAGAGGCTGCAGCTGAGGAAGCTCCCGCAGCAGAGGCAGCTGAGACACCGGCTGAGTAGACAGCAGACCGGAACATAAAAATAGTAAAGACTATAAAAGTAATGAAAAGAAATTAAATGGAGGACAATGAAATGGCTAAGTTAACAACAGCTGAAATGATCGAAGCGATCAAAGAGTTATCAGTATTAGAATTAAACGAGTTAGTTAAAGCATGCGAAGAAGAGTTCGGCGTATCTGCAGCAGCAGGCGTTGTAGTTGCAGCAGCAGGCGGAGACGGAGCTGCAGCAGCTGAGGAGAAAGATGAGTTTGATGTAGAGCTTGTAGCAGCAGGCGCATCCAAAGTTAAGGTTATCAAAGTTGTTCGTGAGCTCACAGGTCTTGGCCTGAAAGAGGCTAAAGAGCTTGTTGACGGCGCACCGAAGGTTATCAAAGAGGGCGTTTCCAAGGCAGAGGCTGAGGAGATCAAAGCTAAACTTGAGGGCGAAGGTGCAGAGGTTAACCTTAAATAATTTGTTTGTTCACAGTGTAAATCTGAACATGATAAATTGTGCGTAAAAAATAAAGGCCGCTTGCGGGTTCTGTGACAGGAATTCCGCGAGCGGCCTTTTTTGCCCTGTGGGACACAATTGCACGGGTATGGATGTACAACGGGACACCAGTTGACTTAATTCCGGACGTAACCCTTTTCAAAAGGGTTACGTCCGGAATTAAAAAATCCTTGACAAGGTTCTGACGCTTGTTGTATTATATAGGGTGCATCATTATGAAAAACTGTGTCATGAATCATGGCACAATGTGCGAGAGTGTAATAAAAACGGGGGTTTGCTCGGTTAAACCTCACAAAAAATAAACGAGGAGTGAAACGTCATATGGAGAAAAACAGAATTCGTCCTATTAAAAGTGGAAAAAATTCACGCATGAGTTATTCCAGACAGAAAGAAGTGCTTCAGATGCCCAATCTGATAGAAGTCCAGAAAGACTCCTACCAGTGGTTCCTTGACGAGGGGTTAAAGGAGGTATTTGATGACATTTCTCCGATCACAGACTACAGTGGTCATCTCAGTCTGGAGTTTGTGGATTTCACCTTGTGCGAGAAAGACGTAAAGTACTCGATCGAGGAGTGCAAGGAGCGGGACGCCACCTATGCTGCTCCGCTGAAGGTGCGCGTAAGACTTCATAATAAGGAGACAGACGAGATCAATGAACATGAGATATTCATGGGTGACCTGCCGCTGATGACAGCGACAGGAACTTTTGTGATCAATGGTGCAGAGCGAGTTATCGTAAGTCAGCTCGTGCGCTCGCCTGGTATCTACTACGGCATTGCGCATGACAAGCTGGGCAAAAGGCTGTTTTCCTCCACTGTCATTCCAAACCGGGGAGCATGGCTGGAATATGAGACAGATTCAAATGACGTTTTCTATGTGCGTGTAGACAGAACAAGGAAGGTGCCGATCACTGTGCTGATCCGCGCCCTCGGTATCGGAACGAATCCTGAGATCATCGAGCTGTTCGGCGAGGAGCCCAAGATCCTGGCCAGCTTTGAGAAGGATGCTGCAACCAACTACCAGGAAGGTCTTCTGGAACTGTACAAGAAGATCCGTCCGGGCGAGCCGCTTGCAGTGGACAGCGCAGAGAGCCTGATCACAAGCATGTTCTTTGACCCGAGACGCTACGACCTTGCCAAAGTCGGACGCTATAAATTCAACAAGAAGCTGATGCTCAGAAACCGCATCGCAGGCCATGTGCTGGCTGAGGATGCAGTGAGTCCCATCACAGGTGAAGTGATCGCTGAGGCGGGCACAAAGCTGACAAGAGAGATGGCGGATGCGATCCAGAACGCAGCTATTCCTTATGTGTGGATCGACAAGCCGGAGGAGGAGCGGAAAGTAAAAGTCCTCTCCAACATGATGGTGGATCTTCAGTCCATCGTGGACATTGATCCCCAGGAAGTGGGCGTCACAGAGCTGGTATACTACCCTGTCCTGGCAGGCCTTCTGGAGGAGACCGCCGGGGATATCGATGAGCTCAAGAGCGCCATCAAGAGGGATATCCACGACCTGATCCCGAAGCATATTACAAAGGAAGACATCCTTGCTTCCATTAACTATAACATCCATCTTGAGTATGGACTTGGAAATGACGATGACATCGACCACTTGGGCAACCGCCGTATCCGTGCTGTGGGCGAGCTTCTGCAGAACCAGTACAGAATCGGTCTGTCCCGTCTGGAGAGAGTTGTCCGCGAGAGAATGACGACACAGGATCTGGAGGGTATCTCTCCCCAGTCCCTGATTAATATCAAACCGGTGACCGCTGCGGTGAAAGAGTTCTTCGGATCTTCCCAGCTGTCCCAGTTTATGGACCAGAACAACCCGCTGGGTGAGCTGACTCACAAGAGACGTCTGTCCGCCCTCGGACCGGGAGGTCTTTCCAGAGACCGTGCAGGTTTCGAGGTCCGCGACGTACATTACTCCCACTACGGAAGAATGTGTCCCATCGAGACCCCTGAGGGTCCCAACATCGGTCTGATCAACTCCCTTGCCACATACGCAAGGATCAACCAGTACGGATTCGTGGAGGCTCCGTACCGCAAGATCGATAAGTCCGATCCGAAAAACCCGAGAGTTACGGATGAAGTTGTCTACATGACAGCGGACGAAGAAGATAATTACCATGTAGCACAGGCGAATGAGCCCCTGGATGCAGAGGGACATTTCGTGCACAAGAATGTATCCGGTCGTTACCGCGAGGAGACACAGGAGTACGAGCGCACCATGTTCGACTACATGGACGTGTCTCCTAAGATGGTATTCTCCGTGGCGACAGCCCTGATCCCCTTCCTGGAGAACGACGACGCCAACCGTGCGCTGATGGGATCCAACATGCAGCGTCAGGCCGTTCCGCTTCTTATGACAGAGGCTCCGGTGGTTGGTACAGGTATGGAAGAAAAAGCTGCCGTTGACTCAGGCGTGTGTGTGCTGGCAGAAGAGGGCGGTATCGTGGAGAGATCCACATCCAATGAGATTACCATTCGCCAGGATGACAACACACTGAAAAAATACAAGCTGACTAAATTCCAGCGAAGCAACCAGAGCAACTGCTACAACCAGAGACCCATTGTCTTCAAAGGCGACAGAGTGGAGAAAGGCGAGGTCATTGCAGACGGACCTTCCACATCCAACGGCGAGATGGCTCTTGGAAAGAACCCTCTGATCGGATTCATGACATGGGAAGGTTACAACTACGAGGATGCTGTTCTCTTAAGTGAGAGACTGGTACAGGACGACGTTTACACATCCATTCATATAGAAGAGTACGAGGCTGAGGCCCGCGACACCAAGTTAGGACCCGAGGAGATCACAAGAGACATCCCGGGCGTGGGCGATGATGCCCTGAAGAACCTGGATGAGAGAGGAATCATCCGCATTGGTGCGGAGGTCCGCGCAGGCGATATCCTGGTAGGTAAAGTGACTCCAAAGGGAGAGACCGAGCTGACAGCAGAGGAGAGACTTCTTCGCGCCATCTTTGGTGAGAAGGCAAGAGAGGTAAGAGATACATCTCTGAAAGTGCCTCACGGCGAGTACGGTATCGTAGTGGACGCTAAAGTGTTCACAAGAGAGAACGGCGACGAGCTGTCACCTGGCGTAAACCAGGCAGTCCGCATCTACATCGCTCAGAAGAGAAAGATCTCCGTGGGTGACAAGATGGCCGGACGTCACGGAAACAAGGGTGTCGTTTCCCGCGTGCTTCCTGTGGAAGATATGCCGTTCCTGCCAAACGGACGTCCTCTGGACATCGTGCTGAACCCTCTGGGCGTGCCTTCCCGTATGAACATCGGACAGGTGCTTGAGATCCATCTGTCACTGGCTGCCAAGGCGCTTGGCTTTAACATTGCCACACCGGTCTTTGACGGTGCGGACGAGAACGACATCATGGACACACTTGACCTGGCAAATGACTACGTGAACTTAAGCTGGGAAGAGTTTGAGGCTAAACATAAAGAAGAACTGCTGCCGGAGGTGCTCCAGTACCTGTCCGACAACAGAGATCACAGAGAACTGTGGAAGGGCGTGCCGATTTCCAGAGACGGAAAAGTGCGCCTGCGCGATGGACGTACCGGAGAATTCTTTGACAGCCCGGTTACCATCGGACACATGCATTACCTGAAACTGCACCACCTGGTAGACGATAAGATCCACGCCCGCTCTACCGGTCCTTACTCACTGGTAACCCAGCAGCCTCTTGGAGGAAAAGCCCAGTTCGGCGGCCAGCGTTTCGGAGAGATGGAGGTGTGGGCTCTGGAGGCCTACGGTGCATCCTACACTCTGCAGGAGATCCTGACAGTGAAATCCGACGATGTGGTGGGACGTGTGAAGACATACGAAGCCATCATCAAGGGGGAGAATATTCCGGAGCCAGGTATTCCGGAGGCCTTCAAGGTACTGCTCAAAGAGCTGCAGTCACTGGCCCTCGATGTGCGCGTACTCCGCGACAACGAAGAGGTGGAGATCCTGGAGTCTGTCGATATGGGCGAGACCGATTTCCGTTCACTGATGAACGAAGACCGGAAGTACCGGGGTGATGACGAGAATCTGGGAGACCACGGCTACACAGCCCAGGAATTCCAGGGCGAGGAGCTTGTGGATGTGGAAGAGTCTGAGAGCGACGAGAGCTATGAAGACGACGATCTGGGTATAGAGTTTAACGAAATATCAGACGATGAATTTTAGGAAGGGGTGCCAGTATGCCGGAAACAAAAAAGGAACAAACCTATCAGACAATGACCTTTGACGCCATCAAGATCGGGTTGGCGTCACCGGAAAAGATACTTGAGTGGTCCAGGGGCGAGGTAACAAAGCCCGAGACCATCAACTACAGGACGCTGAAACCGGAAAAGGACGGCCTGTTCTGTGAGCGCATCTTCGGACCCAGCAAGGACTGGGAGTGTCATTGTGGTAAATA
>NZ_CAUGIN010000038.1:0-26142 GCF_959599685.1 Lachnoclostridium phocaeense | reverse complement strand
GGGAACATACGGACTACAACGGGGGACATGTATTTCCCTGCGCGCTGACCATCGGTACATACGGTGCGGCAAGAAAGCGGGAGGACCGGAAGATCCGCTTTTATTCCATGAATTTTGGGGATCTGGGAGTCATCGAGACCAGCCTTGACGAGCTTACACCGGACAAGAAGGCCGGATGGACCAACTACCCCAAGGGCGTGATGTGGGCATTCAGGGGAAGAGGGTACGAGATGGACTGTGGTCTGGACGTAGTCATCTACGGCGACATCCCCAACGGCTCCGGTCTTTCTTCATCTGCTTCCCTGGAAGTGCTGACAGGCACCATGCTGAAGGACCTGTACGGCTTCCCGGTATCCATGGTGGAGATCGCGCAGATCGGACAGTATTCTGAAAACAATTTCAATGGATGCAACTGCGGGATCATGGACCAGTTTGCCAGCGCCATGGGGAAGAAGGACCATGCCATCTTCCTGGACACCAATACGCTGCAGTACGAGTACGCGCCTGTGAAGCTGGAGGACGCGAAGATCGTTATCACCAACAGCAAGGTGAAGCACAGCCTGGTGGACTCTGCCTACAATGACAGAAGAAACGAGTGTGAGAGGGCTCTGGCAGATCTTAAGAAAGTGACGGATATCAGCGCCCTGGGAGACCTGACCGAGGAGGCCTTTGAGGCTCACAAGGACGCCATCCAGGAGGAAGTCTGCCGGAAGCGGGCCAAGCATGCGGTGTACGAGAACCAGAGGACCATCCACGCAGAGGCGGCGCTGAAAGAGGGAAATGTGGAGCAGTTCGGAAAGTATATGAACCAGTCTCACATTTCTCTTCGGGACGACTATGAGGTGTCCTGCGAGGAGATCGACGTGCTGGTGGATCTGGCATGGAGCGTGCCCGGCGTCATCGGCTCACGTATCACAGGAGGCGGATTTGGCGGCTGTACAGTCAGCATTGTGAAAAATGACGCGGTAGACACATTTATCGACACAGTGAAAAAGGGCTACAAGGACAAATGCCACAAAACGGCAGAGTTCTACGTAGTTGAGGTCGGCGACGGGGCGCACCGGCTGGCATAGTGAGGGCGGATGCCCTGTATTCAGGAGGAAAAGGGAATGTTATATAAGAATATAAAGAAGCTTGTGGAGTACGGTGTTCAGACCGGTCTTACGCCGGAGTGCGAGAGGACCTACACCACCAACCTGCTTCTGGAGATTTTCAAGGAAGATGACTATGAGGACGTGTCCATAGAAGGCGAGGAGCTGGACCTGGAGCAGATCTTAAAAGCGCTTCTTGACGAGGCTGTGGCAAGGGGACTTGTGGAGGACAGCGTGGTGTTCCGCGACCTCTTTGACACGAAGCTGATGAACTGCCTTCTGCCCAGACCTGCCCAGGTGCAGAAGACTTTCTGGGAAGAATATGAGAAATCCCCGGAGGCTGCGACAGAATTTTTCTACAGATTCAGCCAGGACAGCGACTACATCCGCCGCTACCGGGTGAAGAAAGATATGAAGTGGAAAGTGGACTCCCCCTACGGTGAGATCGACATTACCATCAACCTGTCCAAGCCGGAGAAGGATCCCAAGGCCATCGCGGCGGCAGGGGCGGCAAAGGCAAGCAGCTATCCCAAGTGCCAGCTCTGCATGGAGAACGAGGGCTACGCCGGGCGTGCAAACCATCCGGCCAGGGAGACCCACCGGATCATCCCCATTACCATCAATGACAGCAGATGGGGATTTCAGTATTCTCCCTATGTGTACTACAATGAGCACTGCATCGTGTTCAACGGCCAGCACGTGCCCATGAAGATCGACCGGGCTGCTTTTGTGAAGCTGTTTGACTTCGTGAAGCAGTTCCCCCACTACTTCCTGGGTTCCAATGCGGACCTTCCCATTGTGGGCGGCTCTATCCTGAGCCACGACCATTTCCAGGGAGGAAACTACACATTTGCCATGGCAAAGGCCCCCATCGAGATCCCGGTGACCATTCCCGGCTACGAGGATGTGGAGGCTGGCATCGTGAAGTGGCCCCTCTCCGTACTCCGTATCCGCCACGCAGATGAGAAGCGACTCATTGACCTGGCAGACCACGTGCTGCAGGCATGGAGAGGATACACGGACGAGGATGCCTTCATCTACGCGGAGACAGACGGCACACCCCACAACACCATCACTCCCATCGCCAGAAAGAAGGGAGACATGTACGAGCTGGATCTGACCCTGCGGAACAATATCACCACAGAGGAGCATCCCCTGGGCGTGTACCATCCCCACGCACAGTACCACAATATCAAGAAGGAGAACATCGGCCTTATCGAGGTCATGGGTCTGGCCGTCCTTCCCTCCAGGCTGAAGGAGGAGCTGGAGATCCTGGCGGACTATATCGTGGAGGGCAAAGACATCCGCTCCAACGAGAAGATCGCCAAGCATGCCGACTGGACAGACTCCTTCCTGCCAAAATACGACAGCATCACAAAGGACAATGTGATGGATATTCTGAAGGAGGAGACAGGCATCGTCTTCACCCACGTGCTGGAGGACGCAGGCGTCTACAAGTACACGGAGGAAGGCCGCAGGGCGTTCATGCGGTTCATTGAGACGCTGTAGGTACAGCGCCGCAGCCGGTTTATTTCATATGGATAATAGTATGGAGCTGTCGCATCAATGATTAGGAAATCATAGTGCGACAGCTCCAGCTTTCTAAAACTATCTATTTTTTCGCCTTTTCATAGTCATCATTTCTCTGTATCCGGCTAAATGGGCGTCTGTACTCCATATCATAATTCGTCCGATTCCCGGTGTAGTCTCTTCGTATCGTTCCATTAGTTATATGCGCAATATGATTTCCGCTTTCTATAATTGTAGACATAGGAAGAATCAGTGTCTCTTTTTCTGCAACCGCTTTAGCAAATTCCGATTTTACACTTTCTGCATCTGCACACATATGCGGTACTTCAAGGAGATTCATCACGATAGAGGTGTCCATAAATCTAACATTCATATTCACACCCCCAACCATTCATAATCTGCTTGCTGAAGTGGATTTTTTATCATATTGATAATCGAATCATCAAGCATGGCATCTCCCAATCCACCTTTAGCAAGTAATTTCGGATACTGTTCAATATCAACAAGCGAAATAAAATTGCTCGTTCCTTTTTCTCTGTCTCTATATACAACAGAAACACCTAATAACTTCTCTTTATCATATCTATTCAGTAAAATCGGGTTATGCGTTGTAATAATAATATCCAAATTTCTTTTCTTTCCAATTTCACTCAGCTTATTGATTAGCGTGCTTACTCTGCTTGGATGAATACCATTATCAATTTCCTCTACAACTAAAATTCCTCCTTCGGGGATGGAAAGCATAGCTGCTACAATGGCAATACAGCGTAATGTTCCATCTGACAGTTTCTTAGCATCCACTACTTCTGAGGCTGTCATATAACGTTCTTTCAATGCAAAGATAACGTCATCCAATTTTGTCTTAATAAATTCAATACCCTTAACTTCATTTTCAGGCAGACTGCATATAATCTCTAAAAGAGCCTTTTTTTGTTCTTCCGTCTGGCATAATTGATACAATACCGGAGAAATATTTTCTGCGTTTTCCTTTAGCGCTGTATCAGTAAGCCTTACGTAGTCACGCATATCTTTAGGCACAGGATTTAATACAAAAATCCCTTTTAAATTTTCCAAGACTAAATTAACGTAACCGAGGCACTCTTCATCACGTCTTGTATTTTGTGGAAGTTTGCTTCTTAACTGTGCCAAAACAGAGGATACACGCATACAGATAATATCTGGATTTCTTCCTGTTTTCTTATCATTATATTCTGCCCGTATATCCCCACTATCTTTAGAAGAAACAGCTTTCGTTTTGAATATTTTTTCTCCACCGGCAATGGTGGTTTTCCCATTTTCAACTTTATACAGTCCTTCTTCTTCTACCCATACCCTTTTACTGGTGCTGATTCGAATATAATAAAGCAAATCGTACTGGTCGTCCAGATCAATCAGACACCCCAATTTAAACGATGTTGTTTTAAAGCGACAACACGCTGCACTGCCGCCTCTTATATGGCTATCATTATTTCTTGTTCCGTCTAAAACAATACTTAAATCCACCCCTGTAGCTAATTCAGCAAGTATCTGTATTCCCTCAACCGCATTACTTTTTCCGGACGAGTTAGAACCAATCAAGCTGGTAACGCTTTCTAGAGACAGTTCTGCCTTTTCAAAGCTTTTAAAATTTTCAAATATAAAACTCTTTATTATCTTTATCACCCTTTATTCCATAGAGCATTTCTAAAACTCTGCATTTTTTAATTTGTTTATTATGTAGTATACCATATTCCTCCTACTAAATATAGATAATTTCCTCATTATCTCCTTTACAGGCTCATTGTTGCGACAGATTCATTTTTCGTTGTAAAAAATGTAAAGAAGCGCATAGTTTTCGTTGTATTTTTTGTTCTTCCCCTATATGCCATAGAGGAAATTTATGAATGTATCCGGAAAATATGGAAACAAACCTTTAGATAATATTTAACGAATTTTAAGATTTCTTTCCACGAATTATCACAAATTAAGTTTAGACTTGTCTGGAGATAAGGCGAGGGCCCCGCGGAGAGGGGCGCTGCGGAAAGGAGTCTTTTTTTATGCTTGAAGAACAAAAACCACTTATCAGTATCATCGTACCATGTTTCAACGAAGAAGAAGTTCTCCCTATCTACATAAAGGAAATGGAGAGTATCATTGGCGGGATGAAGACGGCCCGGGTGGAGATCATCTTTGTGGATGACGGCTCCACGGACGGCACGGCAGAGATGCTGCGGCAGTTCCACAGCAGGCGGCAGAATTACCGGTATCTTTCCTTTTCCCGTAATTTTGGCAAGGAGGCGGCCATGTACGCCGGCATGCAGGCGGCTCTCGGGGATTACGTGGCTGTCATGGATGCGGATCTGCAGGATCCTCCCGAGTATATCCCTCTTATGTTCCAGACGCTGAAGAAAGGAGAGTACGACTGCGTCGCCACCCGGCGGGAAGACCGGAAGGGGGAGAAAAGGATCCGTTCTTTTCTGTCCGCCTCATTTTATAAATGTATCAACAGACTCTCAAAGGTAAAGATTGAGGAGGGCGCCAGGGACTTCCGGATGATGAACCGGAAGATGACGGATGCCCTTCTGTCCCTGGGCGAGAAGAACCGTTTTTCCAAAGGGCTTTTCGGCTGGGTGGGATTTAAGACAAAGTGGCTTCCCTACCACAACGTGGAGCGGGCGGCCGGCGACACAAAGTGGTCCGTGGCAAAGCTTTTCCGGTATTCCCTGGACGGGATACTGGGCTTTTCCACCATCCCTCTGTCCGTGGCCTCCTACGGAGGCATTTTTTTCTGCGGCCTGGCTTTTGTCATGATCGTTTTTCTCGTGATCAAAAATCTGATCTGGCATGACCCGGTGGCAGGGTGGCCGGCCATGATGTGCGCCATCATTTTCATAGGCGGTATCCAGCTTCTGTGCATGGGCATCATGGGCCAGTATCTGGCGCGGGCTTACACGGAGATCAAAGACAGACCAATCTATATCTTAAGGAGTTCCAGCGATGAGGAAGATGAAAAGCAGCAGGAAAATTTTGTTTCCATTGATACTTACAGTTATACCGGTCCTTCTCACTCTGATGAAGATAAGCGGAGGGTATCTGGCGGGATCTGAGACGGACTGGCTCTCCCAGCACATTGTATTTCCGGAGTATTTCCGGCAGAAATTTTATGAGACCGGCAACCTCTGGCCGGACTTTGCCATGGAGCTGGGCGGCGGGCAGAATATATGGAATTTTGCCTACTACGGGCTCTATAATCCCCTGCACCTGCTGTCCTTTCTCCTGCCCTTTGTAAAAATGTCCGACTACGTGCAGGCGGTCATGGTGCTGACCTGGATCGCAGACGGCCTGCTGTGCTACATCTGGCTGAAGAACGGCCACTTCCGTCGGGAGGACAGTTTTTTTGCAGCCCTTCTCCTCGTGCTTTCAGGTCCTGTGGTATTCCATACTTCCATGCAGATCATGTTTGTCAGCTATATGCCCTTCCTGCTTCTGACGCTCATAGGCTATGACAGGTACGTAAGCACAGGAAAATACAGCCTTCTGACCGCGGGTGTGCTTCTCATGGTTCTCACCAGCTTTTACTTTGCAGTAGGAGGGGTGGCGGCGCTTCTGATCTATGGACTGTGCGGCTGGAAGAAGGAGTGTGCTTCCTCCCCTGGGGTCCTTGTCCGGTCTTTGTGGAAACAGTTCTATCCTGCCTTCTTCGGGGGACTTCTGTCATTTTTCTACCTGGTGCCGGTGTGTTTTGCCATGCTGGGTGGAAGGAGCGATGACAGCAGCTATGCGTTGTCGGATCTTATTACGCCGGAAGTAAGTCTCTTTAAAGTTCTCTACTCACCTTACGGCATGGGGCTGACGGCCATGGCGGTGGTGGTCCTGTGCGTCAGTCTGTTTTACTGCCGGTGCAGGGAAAAATACATGGCCATGTGCCTGGGACTTCTTCTCCTCTTCCCGCTGGCGTCTTACATTCTGAACGGCGGGCTGTATATGAGAGCCAAGGCTTTCATCCCCTTCCTGCCGCTGCTTTGTTATCTGGCGGCGGCCTTCTTCGGGTATTTCCGCCGGGGCATTATCGCCAGGTGGAAGCTGCTCTCTGGCTATGCGCTGGCTGTCTGCATTCTGGTATGGGGAAGCATGGGAAATGGTGTCGCAGACGGGGCAAGGGCAGTGCTCTACGTGGATCTTCTGGTATGTGGCCTTTTGTTCCTGGCAGGCGTAAAACTCTGGCGCAGAGCTGTGTGTACAGGCCTTGTGGCGGTTATGCTCTGCGCCTCCTGCGTACAGATTGCCTTCTCAAAGGACAGTCTGGTAAAGGCGGACTGGATGAAGGAATTTTCAAGCGGAGACATGGCGGAGGCGGCACAGAAGATCCGCAGTGAGGACAGCGGACTCTACCGGATGGAGGTCCGGGGCACGAGGGAGCAGGAGAAGGCGGCAGACAACCAGGTGATGGCCGAAGGGCAGAACCTGACGACCCTGTATTCCTCCGTGGGCAACACTGCCTATGAGACATTCCGGGAGGAAATCCTGCATCTGTCCCGCCCCGCCCGGAACGGGCTGATGCAGGAGTCCACGGAAAATCCGGTCTTTCTACGGCTTATGGGGGTGAAGTATCTCCTGGTGCGGGAGGGAAATGAAACAGAAATCCCGGAGGGCTACGAGAAGACAGGCCAGGTGGGGACGGTGGAGATCTATCAAAATGAAAGCACGGCTCCTGTGGGCTATGTGACAGACCAGGTGATCTCCAAAGAAACCTTTGCGGAACTGTCCTGGCCGGAGCAGTCCCTGGCCCTTCTGACCCTGGCGGCGGCCGGGGAGGAGGATACGGCAGACTTTCAGCCGCAGGTCCGGGAGGCGGATTTTGGTTCTCTGGAAGGAGAATATGAGGTGGATTCCGGCGGGGAGACAAAAGACTTTGCGCTGGAGGACAGACAGGAGACAGACCAGTATCTTTTTCTCAGTTTTAAAGTAAAGAATAACAGGCCCCGCCGGGACGTGAGCATTTCGGTGAACGGGGAGACGAACAAGCAGAGTGCTTCGCAGGGCTATGCCTATGACAATGAAAACCAGGTTTTCTATTATATGTGTCCCCTGGAGGAGGGGCAGACATCTGTGGAAATTGCATTTGGCGAAGGAAGTTATGAGATATCGGATGCCCAGGCCTGGTACGGAAGCGCTGACGACGCCGGGAGCGGCCAGGCAGAGTATGTGGATGCGGGCCTGGAACTGACGGCGGACGGGGACGGGCTGACAGGAAGCTTTACGACAGAGAACGGTGGCTGGCTGATCACGTCCATCCCGTATGACCAGCATTTCACTGTATATATAGATGGGAAGGAGGTTCCGGCCAGCCAGGTCAACGGTGGATTCCTGGGAGCGGAAACAGAGGCGGGAAGCCACCAGGTGGAGATACGATATGACGCGCCGGGAAAGGCGGCGGGACTGGCGGTGTCCCTGGCGGCGGCGCTCTTTCTGGGGGCGGATGCCCTGCGGAAAAAATATGGGGTGTCACGGAAGTGACGCCCTTTTTTGTCACCCTCCGGGGAAATTTGGCACACGGAAACAGTTGACGGGATCATTCGGCTGTGTGACAATTATAAATAAGGCCTATATCACAGGAGGCAGATATGGAACTAAGCCAGCTGCTCTCACAGGTGAGATACGAGGTGATACAAGGTACGGTCCACACTCGGGTTGCAGGTGTGACAAATGACACGAGAGATCTGAAGAGAGGGGATGTCTATGTCTGTATCGAGGGGTACGATACAGATGGACACAGGTTTGTCCCGGAGGCTGTGAAAAAGGGAGCGTCGGCCATTGTGACGGCAAAGGAGATCCCCTGCCCGGAGGGGGTGACGGTGATCCGGGTGTCAGATACCCGGTGGGCTCTGGCAGCCATGTCCGCAGCCGCGCTGGGGTATCCGGCGGAGCACCTGCGGGTCATCGGTATAACCGGAACAAAGGGGAAGACCACCACCGCCTGGATGCTCCGGGATATCCTGCGGCGGGCGGAAGGGGCATGCGGGTTGATCGGGACCGTGGAGACAGATACGGGGCTGCGCCGCTTTCCCAGCGTCCACACAACCCCTGAGTCCTGTCAGCTCATGGCATATTTTCAGGAGATGAGGGAGGCAGGGCTTAAAAGTGCAGTGATGGAAGTGTCCTCCCAGGCCCTGAAGCTGGAGAGGACAGCCTGTATCCCTTTCCATATGGGGATCTTTACCAACCTGGGTGAGGATCATATTGGTCCAGGAGAGCATGCGGACCTGCAGGAGTACCGGTGGTGCAAGCACCTTTTGTTCCTTCAGTGTGAGACCGGGCTTGGGAACAGAGATGATCCCTGCTGGGGGGAGATCTTTGACAGGACCGGGTGCAGGAAGATCACCTTCGGGACCGGGGAAGGGGCAGACTACCGGGCTGTGGAGATCCGCCGGGAGACCCGGGGAGACTGCCCGGGCATGTGCTTTGCGATGGAGGGGAGAGAGGGCACCTTTTTTATCCCTCTTCCTGGGAGATACAATGTGTATAATGCCCTTGCCGCAGCCGCGGCGGCCTTTGAGCTGGGAGTCGGGGAGGAGACTGTGCGGGAGGCGCTGTGCCGGGTTTCCATACCGGGCCGGATGGAGCGGATCCCCTCCGGGGACGGGCGCTGCATTTTCCTTGATTATGCCCACAATGCCCTGAGCCTTGCCAACGCCCTCGGCACGCTGCGGGGCCTGGCTAAGGGCCGTCTGATCGTTCTTTTCGGATGCGGGGGGAACAGGTCCAGGCAGAGGCGCTTCGAGATGGGAGAGACAGCCGGGAGGATGGCGGATGAGACGGTTATCACCAGCGACAATCCCAGAGAGGAAAAGCCGGAGGACATCCTGGCAGATATTGTGGAGGGCATGAGGCGGACAGAAGGGACGTACACAGTCATACCGGACCGGAGGGAAGCGATCCGTTACGCGCTGGACTGCAGCGGGAGCGGAGACGTGGTCCTGATCGCGGGAAAGGGACACGAGACATATCAGGAAATACAGGGAGTGCGCTATCCTATGGACGACAGGGAGATCATACTTGGCGTGCTCCGGGGAGAAAAGGACAGGTAAGGATGCCGGAGAAAAAGATTTACGCAGATATCATTATTGACATTACAAACGAAAAACTGGATAAAATATTTCAGTACACCATTCCGCAGCGGCTGAAGGGAAAGCTGGAGGTGGGGACAGAGGTGCTGGTCCCCTTTGGGAAGGGAAATAAGGAGATCCGGGGATATGTGGTGGGATTTTCCGAGATTCCCGGCTATGACCCGGCCAGGATCAAGGAGATCCTGGAAGTGCCAAAGGAGAGCGTAGGGATCGAGACCAGGCTGGTGGCTCTGGCGGCCTGGATGAAGGAGTCCTACGGAGGAACGATGATCCAGGCGCTGAAGACTGTCCTTCCCATCAAGAAGAAGGAGAGGGAGAGAGAGAAGAAGGCGCTGGTCCTCCTTGTCTCCCGGGAAGAGGGAGAGGAGAAACTGCTCTGGTATCAGAAGAAGAACCAGAAGGCCAGAGCCAGACTCCTTGAGGCGCTCCTTTTGAGCCCCAGGCTGGACTATGATCTGGCCCGGGAGAAGCTGAATATCACCCGCCCGGTGGTGCGGACTCTGGAGGAGGCCGGCCTTATCCGCATCGAGTCCGTCCGGGTGTATCGGAATCCGCTGCAGGCAGGGGGAGAAGAGGAGAGAAAGATCGCGTATACAGAAGAACAGGAGGCTGCCATCCGCAGGTTTTCGCAGGACTATGACCGGGGACTGCGGCGGACCTACCTGGTCTACGGCGTTACCGGCAGCGGCAAGACGGAGGTCTATATGGCTATGATCCGGAAAGTGGTGGAGTCGGGCAGGCAGGCCATTGTGCTTATTCCCGAGATTGCCCTCACCTGGCAGACCGTGCTCCGCTTTCAAAGGCTGTTCGGCGACCGGGTGTCCATCCTCAATTCCCGGATGTCGGCGGGGGAGCGGTACGACCAGATGCAGCGGGCAAAAAAGGGGGAGATCGATGTTATGATCGGCCCCAGGTCTGCCCTGTTTACCCCCTTTCCCAAGCTGGGACTGATTGTCATAGACGAGGAGCATGAGGGAAGCTACAAGAGTGAGCAGGTGCCCCGGTATCACGCCCGGGAGACTGCTGTGGAGAGGGCCCGCCTGGAGGGGGCCGGTGTGGTGCTGGGCTCAGCCACACCCTCCCTGGAGGCTTTCTACCGGTGTGGAACAGGAGAGTATGTGCTGCTCCGGCTGCCATTCAGAGCCGGCAGCGCAGCCCTGCCCCATGTCTATGTGTCAGATATGAGGGAGGAACTGAAGAAAGGCAACCGCTCCATCTTCAGCGACAGGCTGAGAGAGCTGATGGAGGACCGGCTGAGAAAGGGACAGCAGGCCATGCTCTTTATCAACCGGAGAGGGTACGCCGGCTTTGTCTCCTGCCGGTCCTGCGGCCATGTCATCAAGTGCCCGCACTGTGATGTCTCCTTGTCCTCTCACCGGGGCGGAAGGCTTGTGTGCCACTACTGCGGCTATGAGAGGCCTGAGGCGAGGACCTGTCCGGAATGCGGGTCCCCTCATATCGGTGGGTTTAAGGCGGGTACCCAGCAGATCGAGGAGATGGTGAAAAGGGAATTCCCGGGGACCAGAGTGCTCCGGATGGATGCGGACACCACCCGGAGAAAAGACGGCCACGAGAAGATTCTCTCCGCCTTTGGCGACGGGGAGGCGGACATCCTTGTGGGTACACAGATGATCGTCAAGGGCCACGACTTTCCCAATGTAACCCTGGTGGGAGTGCTGGCTGCCGACATGTCCCTCTACAGCGACGATTACCGGTCCGCAGAGCGCACCTTTCAGCTCCTGACCCAGGCTGCCGGCCGGGCGGGAAGAGGGGGCGGGGGAGGCGAAGTGGTGATCCAGACTTACAGTCCGGACCACTACAGCATTGAGACCGCTGCCCGGCAGGATTACGAAGCATTTTACGAGGAGGAGATCCGGTACCGGGAACTGATGGGCTACCCTCCGGCGGCCCACCTCCTGGCTGTGCTCCTGGCGGGGGAGGACGAGGAGAAGCTGGCAGTTGCCTCTTCCTACCTGAAGGAATTTGCGGCCAGGCTGGGATCCTCGGGGCAGTTTGCGGTGATTGGTCCGGCCAGCCCCTACGTGGGGAAGGTGAGTGATGTTTACCGAAAGATTCTCTATCTAAAATGTGAAAAATATGGTATGCTTGTTAAGGCGAAAGACAGGATGGAACAGTATATTGAGCTGAACCGGGGATTCCGTGATATACGGATCCAGTTTGACTTTGACCCGGTACATTCTTTCTGACAGAACGCCGGTTTGACAGATCAATGATTTTTTTATAGAAGGAGCTAAAGACATATGGCAACCAGAAAGATAAGAGAACTTGGAGATGAAGTGCTGACAAAGCAGTGTAAAGAAGTGACAAAGATGACTCTGCGGACCAAGGTCCTGATCCAGGATATGCTGGACACCATGTACGAGGCACTGGGCGTGGGCCTGGCGGCTCCCCAGGTGGGCGTGCTCAAAAGGATCGTGGTCATCGATGTGGGGGAGGGTCCCCTCATCCTTATCAACCCGGAGATCCTGGAGACCTCCGGTGAGCAGACCGGGGAGGAAGGATGTCTCAGTGTGCCGGGCAAATCCGGCCAGGTGACAAGACCGGACTATGTGAAAGTAAAGGCTCTGAATGAGGATATGGAAGAGATAGAGCTGGAGGGAACCGGACTTCTGGCAAGGGCATTCTGCCATGAGATCGACCACCTGGACGGAAAGATGTATGTGGATCTTGTAGAAGGAGAACTCCACGATGTGAGCTACGACGAGGAGGATGAGTAGATGAGAGTGATCTTTATGGGTACGCCGGACTTCTCCGTGGGGACACTGGAGGCCCTGGTTCAGGCGGGACATGAGGTTGTGCTGGCAGTGACCCAGCCTGACAAGCCAAAGGGAAGAGGCGGAAAAATGCAGTATACACCGGTGAAGGAGAAGGCTCTGGAATATGATATTCCGGTCTTTCAGCCTGTGAAAGTCCGGGAGAAAAGCTGTGTGGAGAAGCTGGACAGTTATAAGGCGGATGTGATGGTGGTTGTGGCTTTCGGTCAGATCCTTCCCAAGGAGATCCTGGAGCTTACCCCCTACGGCTGCATTAACGTCCATGCCTCCCTTCTGCCGAAATACAGAGGGGCAGCGCCGATCCAGTGGTCCATCATTGACGGGGAGACGGTGACCGGCGTGACCACCATGCAGATGGACGAGGGGCTGGATACGGGCGATATGCTCCTTAAAACAGAAGTGCCCCTGGAGCCGGATGAGACAGGCGGCAGTCTTCACGATAAATTGTCGGCGGCCGGGGCAAAGCTCTGCGTGGAGACGCTGAAGGCTCTGGAAGAGAAGACTGTGACTCCCGAAAAGCAGGGAGAGACGCCTACAAAATATGCCCGAATGCTGGACAAAGAGCTTGGAAAGATCGACTGGACAAAGGACGCTGCCTCCATTGAGCGACTTGTGCGGGGATTAAATCCCTGGCCCAGCGCCTACACGTCCTGGGAGGGAAAGACCATGAAGATCTGGTCCGCGGAAGTGGTGGACAGGGAATGTAAAGCGCCCTGCGGCACGGTGGCTGAAGTGACGAAGACAGATTTCTCCGTGCAGACGGGAAAAGGCCTTCTGAAGGTCACAGAACTGCAGATCCCCGGAAAGAAGCGGATGGCTGCGGACGCTTTCCTGAGAGGGTACAAAATGGAGACAGGGACGCTGCTTGCTGAATAATAAATGAAAAAGTGTTAAAATTATATGAAAAACAGGTTTGCCGCCTGTTTTTCGTATATAATACTTCCCTGGAGGTTGATGATTATGATGTATCCTATGTATTACTGGTTTGATCCCACATATATACTTGTCATTGCAGGTGTGATCATCTGTCTGGCGGCATCCGCAAAAATGCGCTCTACCTTTAACCGATATTCCAGGGTGAGGAGCCACAGCGGCCTGACCGGAAGAGAGGCGGCCCAGGAGGTGCTTCGCCGGGCCGGCATCTACGATGTCCGTGTGGAGCGGGTGTCGGGAAATCTGACAGATCACTATGATCCCCGCACAAAAGTGCTGCGGCTCTCGGATGCTACGTACAATTCTACATCACTGGCAGCGGTGGGTGTGGCGGCTCACGAGTGCGGGCATGCCATGCAGCACGCACAGGGGTATGCACCGCTGAAGATCAGGGGATCCCTTGTCCCCCTGGCCAATCTGGGAAGCACCCTGGCCTGGCCGCTGATCCTGATCGGGCTTGTCTTTACGGGACGGTCCTCGGAGATGTTTCTGAACCTTGGAATTCTGGCATTTTCACTGGCTGTTCTCTTTCAGCTTGTGACGCTGCCTGTGGAGTTCAATGCATCCAGGCGGGCAGTCAGGATCCTGGGAAGCTCGGGGATCATGTATCCTGATGAGATAGAGGGGACGAAGAAAGTGCTGGGAGCGGCGGCGCTCACCTACGTGGCAGGGGCGGCGTCATCCATTCTGCAGCTTCTTCGTATTATTCTTCTGACGGGGAACCGCAGGGATTAAAGGAGGAACCGATGGCAAAAGTCAATACAAGAGACCTGGTGGTGGAGATCCTTCTCCTTGTCACCAGGGACGGACAGTACAGCCATATCGCGCTGAACCAGGTGCTGGAAAAATACCAGTACCTGGATAAAAGCGACAGGGCTTTCATCACAAGAGTGACAGAAGGGACCCTGGAGCGGATGATCGAACTGGACTATATCACGGACCAGTTTTCCAAAGTGAAAGTAAAAAAGATGAAGCCTGTCATCCGGGCTATTGTCAGGAGCGCCGTCTACCAGCTCAAGTATATGGACAGCGTTCCTGATTCTGCTGTCTGCAATGAGGCGGTGAAGCTGGCTGTATCCAGAGGATTTGGCGGGCTGAGGGGATTCGTCAACGGCGTGCTGAGATCCATTGCCAGAAACCTGGACAGCGTGCAGTATCCGCCGGAGGGGACGAAGGAGTACTTGAGCGTCAGATACTCCATGCCGCCCTGGATCCTGGAACAGTGGCTTGCCTGGTACACGCCGGAGCAGGTGGAACAGATGCTGCGGAATTTCCTGGAGGAAAAGCCTACCTCCATCCGCTGCAACCTTCATCAGATATCCCGGGAGGATCTGAAGAGAAAGCTGGCAGGCGAGGGTGTGAAGGCGGAGGAAGTGCCGGAGCTTCCCTGCGCTCTTCTGATCTCCGGATACGACTATCTGGGAGCCCTTCCCAGCTTTCAGGAGGGGGACTTCCAGGTGCAGGATATCAGCTCCATGCTGGTGGCAGAGAGGGCGAACCCCAGGGAGGGGGACTATATTATCGACGTGTGCGCAGCCCCGGGAGGCAAGGCGCTTCATCTGGCGGATAAACTGAGAGGCACAGGCATGGTGCAGGCCAGGGACATCAGTGACTACAAGGTGGGACTGATCTGGGACAATATCCGCAGGGCAGGCATGGAAAATATCGAGGCAGTCCGGTGGGACGCCACGGTCCTGGATGAGGAATCTGTGGAGAAGGCAGACATTGTGATCGCGGATCTTCCATGTTCAGGACTTGGAGTCCTGGGGAGAAAGAGCGATCTGAAATACCGGATGACCCGGGAGGGAGAGAAGGAGCTGGCTGCTCTTCAGAGGCAGATCCTCTCACAGGTCTGGAGATATGTAAAGCCCGGCGGGAAGCTGGTCTACAGCACCTGTACCATCAACCGGGAAGAGAATGAGGAAAATGCGGCCTGGTTCCAGGCAGAGTATCCAGAGCTCCGGCTTGTGAGCGAGGAGCAGCTCCTCCCCGGTCAGCAGGCGGGAGATGGATTTTACATTGCTGTTTTCGTCAGAAAGGATTAAACATATGGGGGAAACTATGGGGAAAAAGAAAGATATCTGTTCTTATACATACGAAGAGCTGGCAGAGGAGATGAAGGCGGCCGGCGAGAAGGCGTTCCGGGCCAGGCAGATCTATCAGTGGCTTCACGTGAAGCTGGCGGACAGTTTTGATGAGATGACGAACCTGTCCAAAGTGCTGCGTGAGAAGCTGGACCGGGAGTATGAGATCGCCCGGATGGATCTGGTGGAGCGGCAGATCTCAAAGGCGGACCCCACGGAGAAATTTCTCTTTGAGCTGGAGGACGGCAACATGGTGGAGAGCGTTCTTATGAAATACGATTACGGGAATTCCGTCTGTATCTCCTCCCAGGCCGGGTGCCGGATGGGGTGCCGCTTCTGCGCATCCACCATCGGCGGGCTCAAAAGGAATCTGAAAGCGTCGGAGATGCTCAGACAGATTTATAAGATCCAGAAGACCACCGGGGAGAGGGTGTCCAACATTGTGGTTATGGGTACCGGGGAGCCTCTGGACAACTATGACAATTTCGTCCGCTTTATCCGCATGATCAGCGCCCCGGAAGGGCTGAACATCAGCCAGAGAAACATCACCGCCTCCACCTGCGGCATCGTGCCCGGTATTCTTCGGCTGGCGGAGGAGGGCTTTCAGATCACCCTGGCGCTCTCACTCCACGCGGGCACCCAGGAAAAGAGAAAGAGCCTCATGCCTGTGGCCAACAGATATGAGCTCTCAGAGGTGCTGGCGGCCTGCGATACATATTTTGAGAAGACCGGCAGAAGGATCACCTTTGAGTACAGCCTGGTGAAGGACGTCAACGATACGGACCAGGACGCGGCGGATCTGATTCGCATAGCCGGACACAGGAACTGTCATATCAACCTCATTCCGGTGAACCCGGTGAGGGAGAGAAGCTACGTGCGGCCGAGCCGCCAAAATGCCCTCAAATTCCAAAATAAACTTGAAAAAAACGGAATAAATGTTACTATAAGAAGGGAAAGAGGCTCCGATATTGACGGGGCCTGCGGACAATTACGGAGACGCTACGCGGCTGCGGGAAAGGAAAAGGCAGATGAAAATTTACGCGCTGACTGATGTGGGGAGAAGACGGGAGGTAAATCAGGACTATGTATTTGCGACAGACAGTCCCATCGGACCGTTCCCGAATCTCCTGGTAGTTGCGGATGGGATGGGCGGCCACAAGGCCGGAGACTTCGCATCCAAATTTACCGTTGAGACGCTGAAAAGAGAACTGGAAAAAAGCGCGCCGGGAAGACCGGACGAGATTTTCAAAGCTGCCATCGACACCGCCAACCGCAGACTGATCGAGGAGGCGCAAAGAGACGTAAAGCTGGAAGGCATGGGTACAACCCTGGTGGCTGCCACAGTCATTGACAATACGCTGCACTTTGCGAATATCGGCGACAGCCGTCTATATCTGATCAGCGACAACATCCGGCAGTTGTCCAAAGACCACTCTCTGGTAGAGGAGATGGTGCGGCTGGGAGGCATCAAGGCGGAGGAGGCCAGAAACCACCCGGACAAAAACATCATCACCAGGGCTATGGGAGTCAAGGACGAGGCAGAGGCAGATTTCTATGAGTTCCGCATCAGCAGGGGAGATAAGATACTGATGTGTACGGACGGCCTGAGTAACATGGTGGAAGATGAAGTCATGTTCGGCATTGTGAAAGGTTCCAGAGATATCATAGAGGCTGTGCATATGCTGATCGACAGGGCAAATGCAAACGGAGGCAGAGATAATATAGGGGTAGTGATGGCGGAGCCCATCGCTGATGAGGTAGGCAAATGGTAAAAGATGGTATTTTTTTAGGAAACAGATATGAGGTAATAGAGAAGATAGGCGCAGGCGGCATGGCGGATGTCTACAAAGGCAGGGATACAATGCTGAACCGCTATGTCGCGATCAAAGTTTTGAAAAAAGAGTTCCGGGAGGACCAGACGTTTGTAAAGAAGTTCCGCTCTGAGGCCCAGGCTGCTGCTGGTCTTCTGAATCCCAATATCGTCAACGTCTACGATGTAGGGGAGGACAGGGGTCTTTACTATATGGTTATGGAACTTGTGGAAGGCATTACGCTGAAAGAATATATAGATCGTAAGAAGCGGCTTTCTGCCAGGGAAGTGATCAGCATTGCGATCCAGATGTGCTCAGGTATTGAGGAGGCACACAAACATCACATCATACACAGGGATATCAAGCCCCAGAACATCATTATATCCAACGACGGCAAAGTGAAGGTGACGGATTTCGGCATCGCCAGGATGGTGACATCCACGACCACGACCACAGTGGCTATGGGATCGGTTCACTATACATCACCTGAGCAGGCAAGGGGCGGTTACAGCGATGAGAAGAGCGACATCTACTCCATCGGCATCACGCTGTACGAGATGGTGACAGGGCAGGTTCCCTTCAACGGTGACACCACGGTGGAGGTGGCCATGAAGCACCTGCAGGAGGAGATCACGCCTCCCTCTGAGCTGGTACCGGACATCCCTTACAGTCTTGAACAGATCATTCTGAAATGTACCCAGAAAAACGCAGAGAGAAGATACAGTGATGTGGACGAGCTGATCCAGGATCTGAAGCATTCCCTTGTGGATCCGGACGGAGATTTTGTCCAGATCGTTCCTGTGGGAAATGCAGATACCGTAATCATCACGGAGGATGAGCTGGATGATATACGCAGCTCTTATGGAGACGATGATGACGACAGCTACGGCGAAGAATACGATGAGGACAATGAGGATGATGACGAGGACGACGAGGATCATGACAGCGATGAAGTCAATCCCCGCATGAACAAAGTCATCAAGATCATGACCATTGTTGTGGCGGTTATTATCATATTAGTGCTTGCCCTTGTGATAGGCCGGGCAGCCGGGCTGTTCCGCTTCGGCGGCACAGGGACCCAGCAGGAGCAGGAGAGTGACCAGGTGAAAGTGCCTGATGTAGTGGGAATGACTCTGGAGGATGCCAAGCAGGAGCTCAACGATGCAGGGCTTGGCTGGAAGATTGGCAAGCAGGAAGAGTCCGCTCAGTATGATAAGGGCTATGTCATGGGACAGGATCCGGAGGACGGTGAAAAAGTAAAGAAGAACACGCAGATCACGCTGGATGTGAGCACCGGCAAGGCAGAGGAGCAGGTGGAAGTGCCTGACGTAGTAGGCCAGGATGAAGCCGATGCCCAGAAGACGCTGGAGGACGCAGGCTTCAAGGTGGAGTCCACTGCGGTCTACAGCAGCCAGCCTCAGGGAGAAGTCGTGGCCACCACCCCGGAAGCGGGAACGCAGGCCGCGAAAGGCTCTACTGTGACGATACAAGTCAGCAAGGGAGAAGAGAAGATCAGTGTTCCGGATGTGCGGGGCACAGATGAAAATACAGCCAAGAACACCCTCTCAGGCGCCGGGCTGAATGTGACAGTTACTACGGATTACAGTGACAGCGTAGCCCAGGGCAATGTCATCTCCCAGGATCCCTCAGCGGGAACCAAGGTGGATGCGGGGACCAATGTGAACATTGTGGTGAGCCTTGGATCCAGACCTGTCAGCGTGCCTTCTGTTGTGGGCGTCTCAGAGAGCAATGCCCGCCAGATGATCGCAAGCGCCGGGCTGACTGTGGGAACTGTGACCTACAGGGAGGACTCTGCGCCGGCCGGCCAGGTGATCTCCTGCGACCCGGGAGTGGGATCCAGCGTGTCCAGAGGATCCACGGTCAACCTTGTGGTGAGTCAGGGACAGTCTTCATCCGGCGGAGATACGGATGAGCCGGATGACTCGGACACAGGAGAAGGACAGTAATACATGCAGGGAAAAATCATAAAAGGTATTGCCGGATTCTACTACGTTCACGTGGCAGGATCCGGTATTTACGAATGTAAGGCAAAAGGAATTTTTAGAAAAGAGAATAAAAAACCCCTTGTGGGTGACAATGTGGAGATCGATGTGCTGGACGAAAAAGACATGGAGGGCAGCCTGGTCTGTATCCTTCCGAGAAAGAATGAGCTGATCCGTCCCGCGGTGGCCAACGTGGATCAGGCTCTTGTTGTCTTCGCGGCTGCCAAGCCGGATCCCCACCTGAACCTGCTGGATCGCTTTCTTGTCATGATGGAGAGAAAAGAGATCCCGGCAGTGCTCTGTTTTAATAAGAAGGATATTGCCGGTGATCCGAGGCTTGTGCAGCTGGAGGATATTTATCGGAACTGCGGATGCCGGATCCTTTTCACCAGTGCTCAGAAGAAAGAAAACATCCGGCAGCTGCGGGAGATCCTGGAGGGGAAAACGACCACAGTGGCAGGTCCCTCCGGTGTGGGGAAATCATCCCTGATCAATCTTCTTCAAAGTGAGATACAGATGGAGACCGGCTCCATCAGTGAAAAGATTGAAAGGGGGAGACATACCACCCGCCACAGCGAACTGATTGCCATAGACGAAAATTCTTATATCATGGACACGCCGGGATTCAGTTCTCTGTATACCAACGACTTTGAAAAGGAAGAGTTGAAGTACTGCTTCCCGGAGTTCTCCCCCTTTGAGGGACAGTGCAGATACAATGGATGCGACCATGTGCACGAGCCGGACTGCGCCGTGAAGGAGGCGGTGGATGCCGGAAGGATACACAGGACCCGGTACGACAGCTATCTGGATATGTATGAAGAGCTGAAGGCAAAGAGGAGGTATTGAGGTTATGGACTACATTTTAGCGCCGTCCATACTGGCGGCGGACTTTACAAAGCTGGGAGAGGAGATCCGGCTGACAGAGGAAAACGGAGCTGCCTGGCTCCACTTTGACGTTATGGACGGCATGTTTGTCCCCAGTATTTCTTTTGGCATGCCTGTGCTGAAATCCATCCGTCACGCCACGGGACAGTTCATGGACGCCCACCTCATGGTGCAGGATCCAATCCGCTATGTGGAGGCCTTCAAGGAGGCGGGGGCGGACGGAGTGACCGTCCACCTGGAGGCCTGCCCGGACGTGAAGGCTGCCCTGGACAAGATCCATGCGTGCGGCATGAAGGCGGGACTTTCCATCTGCCCGGAGACGCCGGCGGCGGAGGTGGAGAAGTACCTGGACGATGTGGAGATGATCCTCATCATGTGCGTCCACCCCGGCTTCGGGGGACAGAAATTCATCCCTGGATCTTTGGAAAAGATACGGGCTGTGCGGGCGATGGCACGGGAAAAGGGAAAGGACCTGAACATCCAGGTGGACGGGGGCGTGTACCTGACCAATGTGAGGGAGGTGCTGGACGCGGGAGCCAATGTGATCGTCGCCGGCTCCGCTGTCTTTAACGGAAGCCCGGCGGAAAACACAAAGAATTTCATGGAGATATTTAAGAGCTATGAGTAGGAGAGCAGTGATCATCAGCGGGGGGACTCTGTACGAGGAGCTGATAGAAAAGACCATCGGGGAGTGCGAGGAGCCCTGCATTATCGGGGTGGACAAAGGGGTGGAGTTCCTGTATCGCCACAGGATCCAGCCCAGCTATATCGTGGGAGATTTTGACAGTCTGTCCCAGGAGATCGTGGACTATTATAAAAACGAGACCCACGTCTCCGTGCGTGAGTTCAATCCGGTCAAGGATGCCTCTGACACGGAGATAGCGGTCCGTCTGGCTCTGACTCTCGGGTGCCACGAGATGGTGATACTGGGTGCTACCGGGAACCGGATCGACCACCTCTGGGCCAACATCCAGACTCTGACTATTCCCTTCAGGGCCGGTGTGGACGCGGTCATCCTTGACCCGATGAACAAGATACGCCTCATCGGCGGGGAGACCCACCTCAGGAAGGAGGATGCCTTCGGGGATTACTTTTCCGTGTTCCCCCTGGGCGAGGTGGTCTATGGCTTCAACATCCGGGGGGCAAAATATCCCCTCACAGAGCACACTCTGACCCCCTACGACAGCCTCTGTGTCAGCAATGAGATCGAGGAGGATGAGGTGGTCATTGACTTTGTCGGTGGGATCGTCATCCTGATGGAGACCCGGGACAGAGAGGGAAAGCGGAAGTAACAACAGCGCGCAGTAAATATAATGAAAGGAAGAAACCCTCGGAAAAGAGGGTTTTTGACAGGTAAAGGATAAAATGAAATTAGGTATTGTAGGCCTGCCCAACGTGGGCAAGAGCACACTTTTTAATTCACTGACAAAGGCGGGGGCGGAGTCGGCAAACTACCCCTTCTGCACCATCGACCCCAACGTGGGCGTGGTGACCGTGCCTGACGAGAGGCTGAACGTGCTGGGAGAGATGTATCACACAAAGAAGATCATCCCGGCGGCCATTGAATTTGTAGACATCGCAGGGCTTGTCAAAGGGGCCTCAAAGGGAGAGGGCCTCGGGAACCAGTTCCTGGCCAACATCCGGGAGGTGGACGCCATCGTGCATGTGGTGCGCTGCTTTGAGGACAGCAATATTGTCCACGTGGATGGAAGCATTGATCCGCTCCGCGACATCGAGACCATCAATCTGGAACTTGTATTCTCAGATCTGGAGATCCTGGAGCGCCGTATCGCCAAGACCACGAAAGTGGCCAGAAATGACAAGACGGCGGCCAAGGAGCTGAAGCTTCTGGAGAAAATAAAGGAGCACCTGGAAGATGGGAAGCTGGCAAAGAGCTTTGACGGCGCTGAGGACGAGGAGGAACAGGCGTGGCTGGAAAGCTACAACCTTCTCACCTACAAGCCGGTAATTTTTGCCGCCAATGTGGCTGAGGACGACCTGGCTGACGATGGCGCCGCCAATGCCGGCGTGCAGGCGGTGAGGGAGTACGCGGACAAAGAAGGCTGCGAGGTGTTCGTTGTGTGCGCGCAGATCGAGCAGGAGATCGCAGAGCTGGACGATGACGAGAAGAAGATGTTCCTGGAGGATCTGGGGCTCTCCGAGTCCGGCCTTGAAAAGCTTATCAAGGCAAGCTACCGTCTCCTTGGACTTATCAGCTATCTGACAGCAGGGGAGCCGGAAGTGCGGGCATGGACGATCAAGAACGGTACAAAAGCACCCCAGGCTGCTGGCAAGATCCACTCTGACTTTGAGAGAGGATTTATCCGGGCCGAAGTGGTGGCCTACGACGATCTGATCGCCTGCGGCTCCCACAATGCAGCAAAAGAAAAAGGCCTGGTCCGCCTGGAAGGAAAGGACTACGTTGTGAAAGACGGAGATATTATGCTGTTCCGGTTCAACGTATAGAAAGACTGGCGGGAAAGGACAAGATATATCATGCACACTTCAATTGAATTCCCAAACATTGGCATTCATCTGGACAATGTGGGAAAGACCGTCACGGTTTTCGGATTCGATATTGCCTACTACGGCATTGTCATCGGCATCGGTATGCTGGCGGGCATTGCCATGGCCATGATGGAGGCGAAGCGCACAAACCAGAACCAGGAAGATTACATTGATATCGCTATTTTCGGCATCATCTTCGGTATTATCGGCGCGCGGATCTACTATGTCGTGTTCGCCTGGGATATGTATAAGGACAATTTGCTGGAGATATTCAATACCCGCCACGGCGGGTTGGCCATCTACGGCGGCGTCATAGCCGCGGTCATCACCGTGTTTGTGGTGGCCAGGGTGAAAAAACTCCCGGTTGCCCTTCTGCTGGACACAGGGTGCTTCGGTCTGATCACCGGACAGATGATCGGCAGATGGGGAAATTTCTTTAACAGGGAGGCCTTCGGTGATTACACGGACAATCTCCTGGCTATGCAGATCCCCCTGGATGCGGTGCGCTCCTCGGATGTGTCTGAGAACATCCGGGAGCATATAGATGTGATAGACGGCGTGTCCTATATCCAGGTACATCCGACTTTCCTCTATGAGTCGCTCTGGTGCCTTATGGTGCTGGTGATCCTTCTGCTGTACCGGACCCACAAAAAGTTCAACGGAGAGCTTTTCCTGATGTACCTTGCAGGCTACGGCGCGGGGCGTGTCTGGATCGAGGGCCTCAGGACGGATCAGTTATGGTTCCCGGGCACGGAGATCCCGGTGTCCCAGGTGCTGGCAGGTGTACTGGTGGTGGTGGCTGTCGTGCTGATCGTGTGCGGACGACGGGGGCTTGTACCGAAAAAGAAACAAAAGAAAACAGAGTAAAATCTGGACTTTTAAAATGGCACGGTCTATAATAAAGATATATGTGAAAAATTAAATTATTATTTTTCAAAAATCTAAGGAGGAACAAGAAAATGGCAAGAAAAATGAAGACCATGGATGGTAATCATGCAGCAGCTCATGCGTCATACGCATATACAGACGTTGCAGCTATTTACCCGATCACGCCTTCATCCGTTATGGCAGAGGCCACAGACGAGTGGGCGACACAGGGAAGAAAGAACATCTTTGGACAGGAAGTGCAGGTTACAGAGATGCAGTCAGAGGCCGGCGCAGCAGGTGCTGTTCACGGATCACTGGCAGCAGGTGCCCTGACTACTACTTATACAGCTTCCCAGGGTCTGCTTCTTATGATCCCCAACCTTTACAAGATCGCCGGCGAGCAGCTCCCGGGCGTGTTCAACGTATCTGCCCGTGCACTTGCAAGCCACGCGCTTTCTATCTTCGGTGATCACTCAGACGTTTATGCCTGTCGTCAGACCGGATGCGCAATGCTCTGCGAGTCCAGCGTACAGGAAGTTATGGACCTGACACCGGTTGCACACTGCGCAGCTATCAAGGGACGCATTCCTTTCATCAACTTCTTTGACGGTTTCCGTACATCTCACGAGATCCAGAAGATCGAGACATGGGATTACGAAGACCTGAAGGATCTGGTAGATATGGATGCCATCGATGCGTTCAGAAAACACGCTCTGAATCCGAACCATCCGTGCCAGAGAGGTTCCGCTCAGAACCCGGATATCTTCTTCCAGGCAAGAGAGGCAAGCAACCCGTACTACACAGCTATGCCGGCTATCGTTCAGGAGTACATGGACAAGGTTAACGCCAAGATCGGCACAGACTACAAGCTGTTCAACTACTACGGAGCAGAGGATGCAGAGAAAGTCATCATCGCTATGGGCTCTGTATGCGACACGATTGAGGAGACAGTTGACTACCTGCTCGCGGCAGGACAGAAAGTCGGCCTTGTAAAAGTACGTCTGTACAGACCGTTCAGCGCACAGGCACTGATCGATGCGATCCCAGATACAGTTAAGACAATCTCTGTATTAGACAGAACAAAAGAGCCAGGAGCTCTCGGCGAGCCTCTGTGGCTGGATGTTGTCGCTACATTAAAGGGAACAAAATTCGACGCAGTTCCGGTACTTTCCGGACGTTACGGATTAGGTTCCAAGGATACAACACCGGCACAGATCGTTGCTGTATATAACAACACAGAAAAAGAGAAATTCACGATCGGTATCGTGGACGACGTGACAGGACTTTCCCTGGAAGAGGGCGAGCAGCTTGTTACAACTCCGGAAGGAACCATCAACTGTAAGTTCTGGGGACTTGGAGCCGACGGTACTGTAGGAGCGAACAAGAACTCCATCAAGATCATTGGTGACAACACAGATATGTACGCACAGGCTTACTTTGACTATGACTCCAAGAAGTCCGGCGGTGTGACAATGTCTCACCTTCGTTTTGGTAAGAAGCCGATCAAATCCACATATCTGATCAAGAAGGCTAACTTTGTTGCATGCCATAACCCGTCCTACATCAACAAGTACAACATGGTACAGGAGCTGGTAGACGGAGGAACATTCCTTCTGAACTGCCCGTGGGATATGGAAGGACTGGAGAAACACCTTCCGGGACAGGTGAAAGCATTCATCGCTAACCACAACATCAAATTCTACACAATCGACGGTATCAAGATCGGTAAGGAGATCGGACTTGGCGGACGTATCAACACAGTTCTTCAGTCTGCATTCTTCAAACTGGCTGCCATCATTCCGGAAGAGGAAGCCATCGACCTGATGAAGGCCGCTGCAAAGGCTACCTACGGAAGAAAAGGTGACAAGATCGTACAGATGAACTACGATGCCATCGATGCAGGTGCAAAACAGGTGCACGAAGTGACAGTTCCCGAGAGCTGGAAAGACTGTGCAGATGAAGGATTATTCACACCTGAGGTTAAGGGCGGAAGAACAGAGGTTGTAGACTTCGTTAAGAATATCCAGTCCAAGGTAAATGCTCAGGAAGGAAATACACTGCCTGTATCTGCGTTCAAGGATTACGTAGACGGTTCCACACCGTCCGGTACATCTGCATACGAGAAGCGCGGTATCGCAGTAGACATCCCGGTATGGAAGTCAGAGAACTGTATCCAGTGTAACCGCTGTGCATATGTATGTCCGCACGCAGTTATCCGCCCGGTAGCTCTGACAGAGGAAGAGGCAGCCAAGGCTCCGGAAGGATTTGACACGATCGATATGATCGGCATGCCTGGCATGAAGTTCGCCATCACTGTATCAGCTTACGACTGTACAGGATGCGGTTCCTGTGCAAATGTCTGCCCGGGCAAGAAGGGCGAGAAGGCTCTCGTTATGGCAAACATGGAAGAGAACGCAGGATGCCAGACAGGATTCGACTTCGGAAGAGAGATTCCTGTAAAACCGGAAGTAGTAGCAAAATTCAAAGAAAATACAGTAAAAGGTTCTCAGTTCAAACAGCCGCTGCTTG
>NZ_CAUGIN010000037.1:0-27399 GCF_959599685.1 Lachnoclostridium phocaeense | reverse complement strand
GCCGCTGTGGCGGAATTGGCAGACGCATACGACTCAAAATCGTACGGGAAACCATATGGGTTCGAGTCCCATCAGCGGCATTTAAAAAGGCCTGCACTCATGCCGAAGCATGGTGCAGACCTTTTTATTTCTCTCTATTCAGTTTTCTCTTACCATTCCTTTTTCGACAGACGTTCTAGTTCTTCTGCCGCCTTGCGTCATTGAAGAACATGATGGCACAGATCACCATGACAACGCAGACAAGGTATGTAAGTACTGTAAGGGGCAGTGATGTCACGATAAATCCGGCGATCAGCACGCCGATAGCTCCGGTAAAAATCATGGGGATCGTGGATGCACGGTTGTATTTTCCTTCCTTGATGAAGGTAATGCCACATGCAGGACACAGGTAAGCACAGGATCCCATCATAACCGGGAAGGCCACGTCCGCGCTCATTCCAAGCAGAAGCACGATAGCCATGCAGGGAGCGTAAAGTCCGATACCGGCCGTCATCAGGATACCGAGAATGAAGTTTGCGATCACTCCTACAACAAGCATACCACCTTCCAGTCCTCTTGCTGTCCCGAGAATACCGAACGGTCCCACCGCATTGATCTTGCACAGAGTGATAGCTGCCACAATGATCAGCGCAACACCCATTACAACACGGATCTTCATAATATCAAGCCTGGAAATAATCTTTGCGCCGAGAATGGAGCCGATAATGGCCGCGGCGATCATGAGAACGAGAGTCAGCGAGTCCATCTCGATCCTGGTCATAGTGATGGTCGCCTCAACACAGATAGGAATACCAAACGCTACATTCAATGTTCCGGGGATCAGGTCGTCCCTTACGGACTTATTGAACTTCCATGCCGATGTGGCGATGGCATAGCTTCCGATTCCCAGCGTATCAAAAAAGTTGGCTATCAGACTGATCAATGAATTGTACCCCATCTTGGTCTTATCCAGCTCGTCTTTGTGGGCAAGGACGTCTCTGACCAGCACCACGAAGAACACAGCGGCAAAGATCCACATGATAATAAGTAATATCGTTGCAGCACTCATAATTTTCTCTCCAATACCTTTTTCGCGCTATGGCGTTTTAATGCATGAAACCATTATAATACTTTGTCATTTTTTTGTCAACTGAATTTTAAGTTTTCTTTCTAAATACATGTTATTTTACAGATTTTATCTGTTTTCTCAAAATATATTTTATTCATTTTTCAGATTAAAGAGATTGTTTTCTCACAAATAAAAGACAGGCCACATGAAAGACCTGTCTTTTTCTGATCTGTTTCTAAAGATTGTCTGCCGGGAAGAGAATACTGTCCAGAGATGTCAGATCATCTTCGTTGATATAGTACATATTGTCATCATTCAACTCCACATGAAGCTCCACTGTCTGGGCTTCACCGTAGGACGGCTCTGCTACTCTCTGCACAAGGCTGTCATACATTTTCTGGAAAACCATCTCATTGATCTCCTCGTCGCTGGGCATCTGGGAAATATCTGTGATATTGGCCATCTCCGCCTGCACAGCACTGAGCACTTCGTCCTGAAGTCCGTCAAAAGCTGTAAACGGCTCCGCGCTCACCTCTACCACAAATCCTCCGTCTTCTCCCTCTGTAGCCTCACCCAGTTCATATTTTGCCTGGGCCAGCATGTCCTGGAAAAGCTGGCGGTAGTTAGCCGACAGCTCATCCGACAGCCCGGCGTCTGTAAAGCCTCCCATGGACATGATATTATCCAGGTTATCGTCAAACAGCTGCTGTGCCTCTTCTTCCGTGGAGTCTGTCTGCTCTGTGTACTCTGAAAAATCCGCTTTGTAGCTGGCGTCCAGAACTGACTGTACATAGGCCTTGGCGTCATCTGTGGTCATCCCTCCACAGCCTGCCAGAGACAGCATCATGATAAGCGCAAGTACAGCACCAAACACTCTTCTTGTCATCTTCATATTCAATTCCTCCTCTTATAAAGTAGACTCTTTACGGATAGTTTACACAAAAGAGGTTGAATTGTCTATCTATTTTACCAGATTTTTACCAATTTCAAAACAATCAAAGGTTGCAAAGTAATCTTTCGGAGTTTCTGCTCTTCTAATAAGCTGTGTACTGCCATCTTCCTTCAAAAGAACTTCCGCAGAACGCAGCTTTCCATTATAGTTGTAGCCCATGGAAAAACCGTGGGCCCCTGCATCGTGGATCACAAGCAGGTCTCCGATATCGATCTTCGGCAGCCTCCGGTCTACGGCAAACTTGTCATTGTTCTCGCAGAGAGACCCGGTTACATCGTAGACGTGATCGCAGGGCTCATCCTCCTTGCCCATCACGGTGATATGGTGGTATGCCCCGTAAATAGCAGGTCTCATCAGGTTGGCCGCGCAGGCATCCACACCGATGTACTCCTTGTAGGTGTGTTTCTCATGGACAGCCTTTGTCACCAGGCAGCCGTATGGTCCCAGCATGAACCGGCCCAGCTCCGTGTAGATGGCCACGTCTCCCATGCCGGCGGGGACAAGTACTTCCTCATACACTTTTCTCACGCCCTCACCGATGACCCGGATATCATTGGGCTCCTGGTCCGGTTTATAGGGAATACCGATACCTCCGGACAGATTGATAAATTTAATATGCGCCCCGGTTTCTTTCTGCAGACGCACTGCCAGTTCGAACAGTACTTTTGCCAGCATCGGATAGTACTCGTTTGTCACGGTATTGCTGGCAAGGAACGCATGAATACCGAATTCCTTAGCCCCTTTTTCCTTCAGGATCCTGAATGCGTCAAAGATCTGGTCTGTGGTCATCCCGTATTTCGCATCCCCCGGGTTGTCCATGATATCGTTGCTGATCTTAAAGATCCCGCCCGGATTATAACGGCAGCTTATCGTCTCCGGAATATGGCCGATGGCCTTCTCCAGGAAATCAATATGAGTAATATCGTCCAGGTTAATGATGGCCCCCAGTCTGTCCGCCAGTCTGAAGTCCTCCGCCGGCGTGTCGTTGGAGGAGAACATGATATCTTCTCCTGTTGCGCCGATGGCCTCTGAGAGCATCAGTTCCGTGTAGGACGAGCAGTCGCATCCGCATCCGTACTCCTGCAGGATTTTTATAAGAAACGGATTAGGTGTTGCCTTCACCGCAAAATACTCTTTGTATCCCTTGTTCCAGGAGAAAGCCTCCTTCAATGCCTCCGCATTCTGCCTGATCCCCTTTTCATCGTAGAGATGGAAGGGTGTAGGGTACTCTTTTACAATCTCCTCCAGCTGTTCTTTTGTCACAAATGGCTTTTTCGTCATAGCATTTTTTCTCCTTTCCTGTATTCAAGAAGCCTGATCTCATTTGCCAGCGCACGCTTATAAAGTTCCACGAAATTTTTCTGACCGGAGTAAAGGCATGTATTCCGGCTTCCCGGACCCATCTCTCCTGTCAGCGCGGACCTGGAATCCACGATCACGCCGATCTGAGTCCCCTCCTGCATATCCGGATAAATTTTCACCTGTTCCCCCTCAAGGGTGAAGGGACCATCTGTGAGAAGGACTGTCTTCTTTCCTTCTCCTGCCAGTCGGGAAAGCTCCCTCTCAAAAAGCGGCAGCCTGTCGCATGCACACACCATATAGGCCCTCTCCCTGGCCGAAGCGAGAAGATTTTTCACCTTGTCCACAATGTTCTGCTGTCCTTCGATGGTAATATACCCTTCTTCCGCCTCTTTCTTTTCGGGGGCATTTCGCTGAAGCCAGTCCCGGGTCTCCGCCAGCTTCCGGATCCGGTTGCCGCAGAATTCCTCCAGACTGACAGCCACATACTTCCGCGTATGGCCCTCCTCCAGAACGCGGGCTCCCCCTTTGTCCGCCAGGCTGGCCAGCGCGCTGTAGGCGTTGGACCGGGAAATGCCGGTGAACTTGGCTGCCTCGTAGCCGCTGCACTTCCCCTCATCCAGAAGGCAATAATAGAGCGACGCCTCCTGCCTGGTCAGCCCGAATTCCATCAGCTTGTCCGTGTAATCTGCCCGTCCCATCAAGCCGCCTCCTTTTAGTAGTTCTTTACAGAACTACTATAGTACGTCCCAGAGTGATTGTCAACAGCATTCTCTGCTTTTTCAAGCTCTCCCCTCAAGGCTGTCAGCTATATGAAATAAGCCGGCAGGGAACACGCCCCTGCCGGCTGTATCACTTTTCTTATTCGATGACCGCGATCCGCATCATGTTGCTGGCACCCTCGCGTCCTCTGTCTGTATTCCTTGACGGAAGTCCCGCCGTCAGCACGACCACGTCCCCTGTCTCAGCAAGCTGTTTTGCACAGACAAGCTCGATGGCGCTGGCGCAGATATCCTCCGTGGAGTTGAACTGGATAGATTTCATAGGGCAGACTCCCCAGTAGATCTGCATCCTGCGCAGAGTCCTCTCGTCAGGTGTTACGCCGATGATAGGTGTTCTCGGCTTGAATTTGGAAACCACTCTTGCCGTAGCTCCGGATACGGAGGGAGTAATGATGCATTTTGCCCCCAGGTTATAAGCCGTGGTAACGGAAGCATGTCCGATGGCTGTGGAGATACCTTTCATCCGGTGCTCCTCCGCCTTTCTCAGCATCATGTCGTAATCCAGGTGATCCTCTGTGTTGCACACAATGTGCACCATCATCTGAAGGGCCTCTACAGGGTACTTGCCCTGAGCTGTCTCTCCGGAGAGCATGACCGCATCTGTCCCGTCATATACCGCGTTGGCCACGTCTGTTACCTCCGCTCTTGTAGGGCGTGGATTACGGATCATGGAATCCAGCATCTGGGTAGCTGTGATAACCGGTTTATAGTAGTAATTACACTTCTGGATGATCATCTTCTGGAGATAGGGAACCTCCTCCGCCGGGATCTCCACGCCCAAGTCTCCCCTGGCCACCATAATGCCGTCTGCGCAGCGGATGATCTCATCAATGTTCTTGATTCCCTCGGCATTTTCAATTTTTGCGATGATAGGTGTGTAGGGAGCGCCGCACTCATTTAAGAAAGCGCGGATCTCCACAATGCACTCTGCGTTGCGGACAAAGGAGGCAGCGATAAAATCAACGCCCTGCTCCACGCCGAACCGCAGGTCCTCCCTGTCTTTATCTGTAATGGCCGGAAGCCGCACCGGGACATTAGGCACATTGACGCCCTTGCGCTCTCCCAGTTCTCCGCCGTTCTCGATGACGCAGACGATCTTTTTCTCCGACTTGCCGGTCACTTTCAGCTCGATCAGGCCGTCGTCGATGAGGATCCTGCTTCCCACAGACACATCGTCCACAAGTCCTGGATAGCTGATGGAAACGCCGTTCTCATCTCCCACTGTCTCCTCCGCTGTCAGGGTAAATTTCCCGCCTGTCTGAAGCTGTACTTTTTTACCATCTTTCAGCAGGCCGGTACGGATCTCCGGTCCTTTTGTATCAAGAAGAATCGCAACCGGCCTGTTTTCCTCGTCGCGGATCTTCTTGAGCATATCCATTCTCGTTTTCTGCTCCTGGTGGTCGCCGTGAGAAAAATTGAAACGGGCAATATCCATTCCGTTTTTCACAAGCTCTCTCATCAGGTTCTCATCATTTGTATTCGGTCCCATAGTACAAATGATCTTTGTTTTTTTCATACTCATTTCTCTCATTCCTCCACTTCTTTACTCATCTGACTCATTTCATTTTCTATCTGAACAGGCGCTTGATTTGCCTCCGTAAATGTCCGCTGTCTATTGCACATGGATGTGTGTAAACAGATGATCCTGGCAGTACTCATAATTCCCATTGCACTTGGAACAATACCTGAACTCCAACGTCGGATCGTCCAGCTCCGTCCTTCCGCACACCGCGCAGCGGTGCCGGGCGCCGCCTGCATAGTGGTTCTCCGGGCGGATCTTCTGCTGAAACTGTCTTTTTCTCCTCTGCTGTTTCGGAGAAAATCTCTGCATATTCCTGGAGCCCAGGAAGAAAATAACAAAGTTAAGGATGGACACAGCCGCTGCAATAGCATTTGACTGGTAGATAACCCCGAATATTCCGCCGCCATAGGCCGGAAGGAATGCCTGCGCAATAGTATAAAGGAAATACAGTCCGTCCAGCCAGCCCAGCCATTTCGCCTTCACCGGGATCATGAAAAACAGATAGAACTGCATATCCGGGTAGATGGCGGCAAAGGCCAGGAACAGGGACATATTCAGGTACCACGTCCCCAGAGGGAAGGATACGCCGGTGATAAAGTAGGCCGCAAAGGCCGCGATCACATGGAAAAGCATACCTGCAAAGAAATACAGGTTAAAACGGAATGCGCCCCATGTGCGTTCCAGCTCCCTGCCCAGCATATAGTAGAGATAGAGGGCAAAAATCATGAAAATGTAGCTGCTCTGGGGCGGCTGTATGATAAAGGTCACAACCCTCCAGATCTGTCCGTGCAGGATGGCATTTACATCCAGGGAAAGATACTGATAGTAGAAAGAGGGGGCAAAGAGCTGAACAACCAGTCCCACAACATATAGTATAATAATGTAATACATCAGATTATGGATGGCATATCTGCCAAATTTGCGCTCCAGTTTGTCCAGCCAGTTCATAGAAGAAATACCTGCCTCCCGTAATTGTCAGAATTAGTAAATACTGTAGTCATTCTACCGTTTCGGTATGCTTTTGTCAATTATACCATCTAAGTTTTACCTGATTTTAATATTTCTATAATATTTGTTAATTGTCTTTTGGTCTATTTTGTCGTATAATGTTACAGGCTTAAAAGCCATTTTCTTTTTTTAATAAGAAAGAACACATACATTTCCAGGCGGGATCGATCCTGCCTATAGATCTTTAAATTGTAGATAAAAAGGAGTACATAATATGAGTCAACAGGAATTATTTACTTTGGGAATTGACATCGGCTCAACGACTGTAAAGATCGCTGTTCTTGACGACCAGAACGATGTCGTATTCTCAGACTACGAGAGACATTTTGCGAACATCCAGGAGACGCTCTCCGATCTTCTGGGAAGGGCCATCTACAAGCTGGGATCCATCCGGGTTTCCCCTGTCATCACAGGGTCCGGCGGCCTTACACTGGCAAAGCATCTGGGCGTGCCCTTTGTCCAGGAGGTAGTGGCTGTATCCACAGCGCTGCAGGACTATGCGCCGCAGACAGACGTGGCCATCGAGCTTGGCGGCGAGGATGCAAAGATCATCTACTTTGAGGGCGGCAGCATTGAGCAGCGCATGAACGGCGTGTGTGCCGGCGGTACCGGCTCCTTCATCGACCAGATGGCTTCCCTGCTCCAGACAGACGCCTCCGGTCTCAACGAATACGCAAAGAATTACAAGGCCCTCTACTCCATTGCTGCCCGCTGCGGCGTGTTTGCCAAGTCTGACATCCAGCCTCTGATCAATGAAGGTGCCTCCAGGGAAGATCTGGCCGCCTCCATCTTCCAGGCTGTTGTCAACCAGACCATCAGCGGACTGGCCTGCGGAAAACCCATCCGGGGACATGTGGCATTTCTGGGCGGCCCCTTGCACTTCCTGGATCAGCTCCGGGATGCTTTCGTCCGCACGCTGAATCTGGACGATGAGCACACCATCGCTCCAAACCACTCACATCTTTTTGCAGCAATAGGATCTGCTCTGAACTCCACAAAGGAACCGGTTGTTCCCATCCAGGAGCTGCAGGAGCGTCTGGCCAGAAGGATCCAGATGGAATTTGAGGTAGAGAGGATGGAGCCCCTCTTCGCCTCCGAGGCGGAGTACAACGTGTTCATCTCCCGCCACGCAAAACACCAGGTTCCGGTAAAGGACCTGGCTACATATAAAGGCAAGGCATTCCTGGGCATCGATGCCGGTTCCACCACCACAAAGGCGGCCCTTGTAGGGGAGGACGGAACGCTTCTTTACTCCTTTTACCACAACAACGAGGGAGATCCCCTGGGGACCACCATCACTGCCATCAAGGATATCTACAGCCAGCTCCCGGAGGACGTAGAGATCGTCCACTCCTGCTCCACCGGCTACGGAGAGGCCCTTATCAAGGCTGCCCTTATGCTGGATGAGGGCGAGGTAGAGACAGTGGCTCACTACTACGCCGCTTCCTTCTTCGAGCCGGATGTGGACTGCATCCTGGACATCGGCGGACAGGACATGAAATGCATCAAGATTAAAAACCAGACCATAGACAGCGTGCAGCTCAACGAGGCCTGCTCCTCCGGCTGCGGCTCCTTCATCGAGACGTTCGCAAAATCTCTGAATTACACTGTGGAGGATTTCGCCCAGGAGGCCCTCTTTGCCCACAACCCCATTGACCTGGGAACACGCTGCACGGTATTTATGAACTCCAAGGTAAAACAGGCCCAGAAGGAGGGCGCGGAGGTTTCCGACATCTCCGCAGGTCTTGCCTACTCTGTCATCAAGAACGCCCTCTTCAAGGTGATCAAAGTGTCTGACGCCTCTGAGCTTGGAAAGCACATTGTTGTCCAGGGAGGAACTTTCTACAACAATGCCGTGCTCCGCAGCTTTGAGAAGATCGCAGACTGCGAGGCTGTCCGCCCGGACATCGCCGGCATCATGGGCGCCTTCGGCGCCGCCCTGATCGCCAGGGAGCGGTACGTGGACTGCGAGGGCACAACCATGCTCTCCATTGAGGATATTGAAAATCTGGAATACCGTACAACAATGACCAAGTGCAAAGGCTGCACCAACAACTGCCGTCTGACCATCAACCATTTCAGCGGCAACAGAAAATTCATCACAGGAAACAGATGCGAGAAGGGACTTGGAAAAGAGAAGAAGAAAAATACGCTTCCCAACCTTTTTGAGTACAAGAGCCAGCGCTATTTCGGCTACATCCCTCTCTCAGAGGAGGATGCAAAGCGCGGCGTCATCGGTATCCCGAGAGTGCTGAACATGTACGACAACTATCCCTTCTGGTTCACCTTTTTCACAGCTCTTGGCTTCCGGGTGGTGCTCTCGCCGGCCTCCACGAGGAAGATCTACGAGCTGGGCATCGAGTCCATCCCCAGCGAGTCCGAGTGTTACCCGGCCAAGCTGGCCCACGGACATGTGCAGTGGCTGATAAACCAGGGAATCCAGCACATCTTCTACCCGTCCGTCCCCTACGAGCGGAACGAGTTTGAGGAGGCAAACAACCATTACAACTGTCCGATCGTCACCTCCTACCCGGAGAACATCAAGAACAATATGGATCCCATCGTGAACGGGGAAGTGGACTTCATGCACCCCTTCCTCTCCTTCGCCAGCGAGGAGACGCTTTCCTCACGGCTCATTGAAGAGCTGGGAGAGAAATTCTCCATTTCTGCATCCGAGATCAGGGACGCGGTCCACAAAGCCTGGGTCGAGCTGGAGGAATGCAGGGATGACATGCGCAAAAAGGGCGAGGAGACCGTGGCGTTCCTGGATAAGACAGGAAACCGGGGCATCGTCCTGGCAGGGCGCCCCTACCACATTGACCCGGAGGTCAACCACGGCATACCGGAGCTCATCAACTCCTACAATATCGCCGTCCTGACAGAGGACTCCGTCTCCCACCTGCACCAGGTAGAGCGGCCCTTAAATGTCATGGACCAGTGGATGTACCACTCCCGCCTCTACGCGGCGGCAAACTTTGTGAAGACAAAGGATAACCTGGACCTTATCCAGCTGAACTCCTTTGGCTGCGGTCTGGACGCTGTCACCACCGACCAGGTGGCGGACATCCTCACCGGCTCTGACAAGATCTACACCTCCCTGAAGATCGACGAGGTCAACAACCTGGGAGCCGCAAGGATCCGTATCCGCTCCCTGCTGGCCGCCATCCGTGTGCGCGAGCAGAGAAACCAGAAGAGGGAGCTCCACTCCTCTGCCATCACCAAAGTACCATTCACAAAGGAGATGCGCGGGGACTACACCATCCTCTGCCCGCAGATGTCACCCATCCACTTTGAGCTTCTGGAGCCTGCCTTCAACGCTTCCGGCTACCATGTGGAGGTGCTGCCCAACGACAACAAGCAGGCCGTGGATGTGGGACTGAAATACGTAAATAACGACGCCTGCTATCCGTCTCTCATGGTGGTAGGCCAGATCATGGAGGCCATCTTATCCGGCAAGTATGACACAAATAAGATCGCTGTCATCATCAGCCAGACAGGAGGCGGATGCCGTGCCTCCAACTACATCGGATTTATCCGCCGGGCCCTCAAAAAAGCGGGCTATGAGCATATTCCGGTCATCTCCATCAACTTAAGCGGCCTGGAGGGAAACCCGGGATTTAAGATCACCCCCATGCTTGCGCTGCGTGGCATTTACGCCGCCGTGTTCGGCGATATCTTCATGAAGTGCATCTACCGTCTGCGCCCCTACGAGGCTGTAAAAGGCTCCGTGGAGGCCATGCACCGGAAATGGGTAAAGGTATGCTCGGACTTTGTATCCCAGGGCTATCCTTCCAGGCGGAGGTTCAAGAAGCTCTGCCGGGATATCATCCAGGACTTTGACAACAACATCGAACTTCTGGATGTAAAGAAACCAAGAGTCGGCGTGGTGGGCGAGATCCTCGTCAAGTTCCTGCCGGCCGCCAACAACCATCTGGTAGACCTTTTGGAGAGCGAGGGTGCGGAGGCTGTTGTGCCAGACCTCATCGACTTCCTCCTTTACTGCTTCTATAACCAGAACTTCAAGGTGGAGAAGCTGGGATTTGCTAAATCGAAAGCTATTGTGGGAAATCTGGGCATCAAGGCACTGGAGTGGTTCCGCTCCCCGGCCAGCAAAGCCTTTAAGGAGAGTAAACACTTTGACCCGCCGGCTGACATCCGCGACCTTGGCCGCATGGCTTCGGAAATCGTGTCGCTCGGAAACCAGACCGGCGAGGGCTGGTTCCTGACCGGAGAGATGCTGGAGCTGATCCACAGCGGCGCCACCAACATCGTCTGCACGCAGCCCTTCGCCTGCCTGCCAAACCACGTGGTAGGAAAGGGCGTTATCAAGGAGCTGCGCCGCCGCTATCCGCTGGCAAATATCGTTGCCATCGACTACGACCCGGGTGCCAGCGAAGTCAACCAGCTGAACCGCATCAAGCTGATGCTGTCCACAGCCAACAAGAACCTGGATAAAGCGGAAAGCAGGGAAGAGATGGCTGTATAGCAGGAAAGGACTTCAAAAAACGGCCGTTTGCCTCCCCAGTAAAAAACAGAAGTGAGGTGTCTCCTGGAACGGGAGATACCTCACTTCCGTTTTTTAATATCCAAGCCCAAAAAGCTTTTCAAGTGTCACAAGTACGCCGTCCTCCTCATTGGAGGGACATACAAATTTTGCTGCCGCTTTTACGTCTTCAGGCGCATTTGCCATAGCATAGCTGTATCCGCAGTAGTTCAGCATCTCGATATCATTTCCTCCGTCTCCAAAGGCCGCGCACTGCTCCGTCAAAATCCCCCAGCGACGCGTCAGACGCCTGAGCCCGGACGCCTTATGACAGCCCGGAACGATCAGATCTATGGAGCCATGACCGCTGGTCGCAGGCTCAACCTTTCCTTTAAGCCTTTCGCAAAAGATATCATAGTAAAAATATGTTTTTTCCTCCGGCACAGTGGGAGCAAATTTTAAAATCTGGTCTTTTACCTCCTTGAAATCGTCCACCCATTTCAGACGATGATAGTAGACCGCTGTCAGATCAAAAAACTCCTGGCTGACCGCCCCCCCCCGCTGGCAATACGCGCTCTCCACTCCGCATAAAACATTTGATATTTCCGGATACTCTCTGCAGACGTCTATCACTGCATCAACCACGGACTTCGGCATATCTGCTGTAAAGACAAGCTCCTTCCCATCCTTTACAAACGCACCATTTTCAGCTACAAAAGAGAGCTCATCGCTATATCCAGGGAACAGGTCCCGCAGCTGATAATACTGGTTTCCACTCGCAACTACAAAGCGGCATCCTGCCTCCTTCATACGGGATAAAATGCGCTGAAACCGCGGGGCATCGTAAGTGTGATCCGAATGGACAAACGTGCCGTCCACATCAACGGCAACCATTTTTATATCATAGTTCATCGACAGACCTCTCCTTTACTATTTAAAACTGTTTTCTATCACTCCCGGAAGCAGCTCATAAATAGAACACTGTATTTTTTCCTCAAAATCTGATCTGATCTCCAAAATCTTCTTCCAGCGGTCAACCGTATAAGGATGTACTCCGTAGCGGATCGTCACATCCACAAACCGCTTCTCCAGGATACAGAACCCTGTCGGTAATGCCAATGCATCACATAACTGTACCAGCCGGTCATAATCATCGTACACGGCGTTATCGATAAACTTTTCCATAAACTGATAGTCTTCCCCGGAGACATCAAAGGTACCAATAGAGGAATGGATGTCCTGTATCATAAACGCATGAGAAATGCAGATCTGTGCCGCCTTATCCCATCCCCTCTCCATACAGTAGCGGTACCCGTCAATGAGATGCTTCTCCGAGCTCACCCCGGCATACCGTCCGATATCATGCAGCAGCCCGTAAATATAAGCCTTTTCAGCAGATAAATGGCTGCAGCGCTCCGCAATATTTTTACAGGCCTCCGCCACATACCGGGAGTGCTCCACCCATGGGCCTGGGTTAGATTTTTCCGCTTCCTGCAAGGCAGTTTCCGCTTTTGATCTGTTTAATTTCATCAAGTCACCCCTAAGAAAATTTACTTACAGTAAGCGTAACACATATATACGTTGAATGCAATGGAACACAAAAACCCCGGCAGAAAGCCATATAACCTCTGCCGGGGATCTGTTACTGTCTGATTTATATCTCTTTTATTTTACAATCAGTGATTTTCCTGTCATCTCTTTGGGCTGTTCCATACCCATCATCTCGATCAGCGTAGGAGCGATATCTGCCAGGCAGCCACCCTCTCTCAGTTTGTAGGAAGGATCTGCGTTTACAAGGATAAAGGGCACCGGATTGGTTGTGTGAGCTGTGAAAGGCTCCCCTGTCTCCTCGTCAATGAGCTGCTCTGCATTTCCGTGGTCTGCGCAGATAAACATCTGTCCATCCACCTCTTTGATGGCCTCAACAGCTTTGCCAACGCACTCGTCCACAGCCTCGATGGCCTTGATGGCTGCGCTCTCCACGCCGGTGTGTCCCACCATATCCGGGTTTGCAAAGTTGATGATGATGACATCGTATTTTCCGGATCTGATGGCATCTGTCAGCTTGTCGCACACTTCGTAGGCGCTCATCTCCGGCTTCAGGTCGTAGGTAGCCACCTTTGGAGACTTCACAAGGATACGGTCCTCACCCTCGTTGGGCTCCTCCACGCCGCCGTTGAAGAAGAATGTCACGTGGGCATACTTCTCTGTCTCAGCGATACGCGCCTGCTTCAGCCCGTTTGCTGCCAGGAACTGACCGAATGTATTGGTGATCTCCTCTTTCACAAAGGCGACCAGTTTGTTCTGAATGGTCACATCATAGTCTGTGAAGCACACGAATGTTGTCTTGACGCGCTCTCCTCTTTCAAATCCTGCGAACTCGTCGTCGCAGAATGTCCTGGTGATCTCTCTTGCGCGGTCCGGGCGGAAGTTGAAGAAGATGATGGAGTCACCATCTTTCACTGTAGCTGTGGGAGCGCCGTCCTTCATGACAACCGTAGGCAGTACGAACTCATCTGTCGTCTCCTTGTCATAGGATGTCTGGATGCCTGCTGGTCCGGATGCAGCCTGCTCGCCCTCGCCGTACACAAGAGCTCTGTAAGCCTTCTCCACACGGTCCCAGCGGTTGTCGCGGTCCATGGCATAGTAGCGTCCCATGACAGTAGCCACCTCTCCTACGCCGATCTCCTGCATCTTTGCCACCAGTTCTTCCACGTACTCTTTACCGGACTCCGGCGGTGTGTCACGGCCGTCCAGGAAGCAGTGTACATAGACCTTCTCGATCCCCTGTCTCTTTGCCAGCTCCAGAAGTCCGTAGATGTGAGTGTTGTGGCTGTGCACGCCACCGTCGGACACAAGTCCCATAAGATGAAGGGAAGAGCCGTTTTTCTTTACATTTTCGCAGGCTGCAAGGAGGGCTTTGTTCTCAAAGAAGTCGCCGTCCTGGATAGCCTTTGTGATCTTTGTCAGATCCTGGTATACAATGCGGCCGGCTCCCATGTTCAGATGTCCTACCTCTGAATTTCCCATCTGTCCCTCCGGAAGACCTACAGCCATGCCACTGGCATTTCCATGTACAAACGGGCACTCAGCCATCAGCTTGTCCATGACAGGAGTCTTGCCCTCTGCCACCGCATTTCCTTCTTCCTTATCTCTTAAACCGTAACCGTCTAAAATCATAAGCACTGTTGGTTTTTTACTCATTTTCATTCTCCCTACTTTCCTGTTGGTTCATTTTATTACTTCTCATCCTGGTGCCGGATATGCTCCATCCAGCGGTATGCCAGGTCCGTCCAGCACTGGCACTCTCTCTGCACGCCGCTTCCGTCAGCTCTTCTGGAGAGCTCATCCGCAGCCCCGAGGCCGTGGACTCCCTCCTGGAAAATGTGAAGCTCTGTTTTCACATGACATCTGTGAAGGGCTCCTGCCATCAGAAGAGAATTCTCCACCGGCACTGTGGCGTCCGCAAAGGTGTGCCACAGAAAACAGGGCGGTGTCTCCTCTCCCACTCTGTCTTCCAGGGAAAGCTTCTCCTTCTCCGCCTCATACCGGTCGCCCAGCAGCGCGCGGAAACTTCCCTCGTGAGCCACTCCCTCCTTGGAGGAGATGACGGGATAACAGAGCAGAAGTCCGGCAGGCCTTAAATCCTCTGCCTTCACATGGAGCTTCTGCGCAAGAAACGGCTCCTGCCACATGGTTCCCAGGGTCCCGGCCAGGTGTCCGCCCGCGGAGCATCCCTGGACAAAGATCTGGTCTGTGTCCGCCTTCCACTTTTCCCCGTTCTCATGGATCAGTGCCATGGTCCTTCCAAGCTCAAGGAGAGCTGCCGGAAATACAGCCGGAGCTGTGGAGTAGCGCAGGATCGCCACATGATATCCCTTTCCCAGGAAATACATGGCAATGGGCTCTCCTTCCCGGAAGCTGGTCCTTTCATAACCTCCGCCCGGGCACAGGATCACAAATGGTCTCTTCTGTATCCAGAGTTTCTCCCCCGGCGTATCCAGAATATAGAAGACCACATGGGCGTCCGGAAGGGATCCTTCTTCTTGCAGTTTTACAGTTTCCAGTATCATTGTATTTTACCTCCCGAAACCCAAAATCCCGCAGGGCCTGCTGTTTCAAGTCCCCTGCGGGTGCTTTTTTATTCTTATTTGTAGTTTACGATCTTACCGAAATCAGCTTTCAGTGAAGCGCCGCCTACAAGTCCGCCGTCAATGTCTGCCTGTGCAAATAACTCAGCAGCATTGCCTGCGTTTACAGATCCACCGTACTGGATACGGATAGCCTCTGCTGTAGCCTCGTCGTAGATTTCAGCGATGCATGCGCGGATGCCTGCGCAGACTTCCTCAGCCTGCTCTGTTGTAGCTGTCTTTCCGGTTCCGATAGCCCAGATCGGCTCGTAAGCGATGACTGCTGTCTTTGCCTGATCTGCTGTCACGTTCTGGAAGCCAACCTTTACCTGCTGACGGATGAAGTCCATTGTCACGCCCTGCTCTCTCTGCTCCAGAGTCTCGCCGCAGCACATGATGGGTGTGATGCCGTGCTCGAAAGCTTTCAGCACTTTCTTGTTTACATCTTCGTTTGTCTCACCAAAGTAATCTCTTCTCTCGGAATGTCCGAGAACAACGTATTTCACGCCTGCATCTGTGAGCATGGCCGGGGAGATCTCTCCTGTGTAGGCTCCGCTCTCCTCAAAATACATATTCTCAGCCCCAACCTGGATGTTTGTTCCCTTGCACGCCTCAACAACAGGGATAATGTCGATAGCCGGAACACAGAATACAACGTCCGCATCTTCGGTAGCTACCAGCGGTTTCAGCTCCTCAACAAGCGCAACTGCCTCGCTGGGAGTTTTGTTCATTTTCCAGTTTCCTGCAATAATTTTTCTTCTTGCCATTGTTATTTTCACTCTTTTCCTTATTTCTTTACATTTTTAGTGGGGGATGTTCACCTTACTAGGCTCCCCTTCGCCCTGGCGGGCTTGGCCCGCCAAGTGCGGTGAATTAAGTGCTTACTTATCATTAGCTGCGGCTACGCCCGGGAGCTCTTTGCCCTCAAGGAACTCAAGGGAAGCGCCGCCGCCTGTGGAGATGTGTGTCATCTTGTCGCCGTATCCAAGCTGGTTTACAGCTGCTGCGGAGTCACCGCCGCCGATGATGGTCACGGCGTCTGTCTCAGCCAGGGCCTGCGCAACTGCCTCTGTGCCGTGTGCAAAGTTAGGCATCTCGAAGCATCCCATAGGTCCGTTCCACACAACAGTCTTTGCGTCTTTTACTGCATCGGCAAAGATCTTCTCTGTCTCAGGTCCGATGTCCATGCCTTCCCAGCCATCCGGGATCTCCCCTGTAGGAACGATCTTGATGTTGGCGTCGTTGGAGAACTCATCTCCGATACGGTTGTCTACGGGAAGAAGAAGTTTCACGCCCTTCTCCTCAGCCTTTTTCAGCATGTTTGCCGCGTACTCAAGATAGTCATCCTCGCACAGGGAAATGCCGATCTTTCCACCCTGGGATTTTGCGAATGTGTAGGCCATACCTCCGCCGATGATGAGTGTGTCTACCTTGTCAAGCAGGTTCTCGATAACAGAGATCTTGCTGGAAACCTTTGCTCCGCCAAGGATAGCCACGAAAGGTCTTGTCGGGTTGTTGACTGCGTTTCCGAGGAAGTCGATCTCTTTCTGCATCAGATATCCCACAACAGCTGTGTCCACATATTTTGTCACGCCTACGTTGGAGCAGTGTGCTCTGTGTGCTGTTCCGAAAGCATCGTTTACAAATACATCGCACAGGGAAGCCAGATCCTTGGAGAAGGCATCCTCGTTCTTTGTCTCCTCAGCTCTGTAGCGTGTGTTCTCAAGAAGGATCACATCTCCGTCCTGCATAGCCTCCACAGCAGCCTTTGCGTTGGGGCCTACCACTTCCGGATCTGCCGCGAATTTTACTTCCTGGCCGAGAAGCTCAGAGAGACGTACGGCAACAGGTGCCAGAGAGAGCTCAGGTACAGGCTGTCCCTTCGGTTTTCCAAGGTGGGAGCAGAGGATGACCTTTCCTCCGTCTGCGATCAGCTTCTTGATGGTGGGAAGGGCTGCCACAAGACGGTTCTCGTCTGTGATCTTTCCGTCAATGAGGGGTACATTAAAGTCACATCTCACGAGGACTCTTTTTCCTTTTACATTAATATCGTCTACTGATTTTTTATTAAGCATGTCACTGCCTCCTTATAAATGTTTGACCGCGGTACGGCAAAATGCGTCTCCTGTTTTCCTTGCCGGAACCTGCGGTTTCGTAAAAAAGGGCCCGGTCCAATCAGACCGGACCCTTTCGTGAGTCTTAATTACGCTAATTCTGCGAAGTATTTGATTGTTCTTACCATCTGGCTTGTGTATGAGTTCTCATTGTCATACCAGGAAACAACCTGAACTTCTGTTGTTCCATTCTCAAGCGGAAGAACCATTGTCTGTGTAGCGTCGAACAGTGAGCCGTATCTCATACCAACGATATCGCTGGATACGATCTCATCTGTGTTGTATCCGAAGGACTCTGTGGAAGCAGCTTTCATTGCCTCGTTGATCTGGTCAACTGTCACATTACCCTCTACAACTGCTGTCAGGATCGTTGTGGAACCTGTCGGAGTAGGAACTCTCTGTGCAGCGCCGATGAGTTTGCCGTTCAGCTCAGGAATAACAAGACCGATAGCCTTTGCAGCACCTGTGCTGTTAGGAACGATATTGCATGCAGCGGCACGAGATCTTCTCAGATCGCCTTTTCTCTGCGGTCCGTCCAGAGTCATCTGATCTCCTGTGTAAGCGTGGATCGTGCACATGATACCAGATTTGATCGGTGCAAGATCGTTCAGAGCCTTTGCCATAGGTGCAAGGCAGTTTGTTGTACAGGAAGCAGCGGAGATAACTGTATCCTCTGCTTTCAGTGTCTCATGGTTTACATTATATACGATAGTCGGCAGATCGTTTCCGGCTGGTGCGGAAATAACAACCTTTCTAGCGCCTGCTTTGATGTGAGCAGAAGCTTTCTCTTTGGATGTATAGAAGCCTGTACACTCCAGAACAACATCTACACCGATCTCGCCCCAGGGAAGCTCCTCAGCGTTTGCTTTTGCGTAGATCTTGATCTCTTTTCCATCTACGATGATGGAATCCTCTGTAGCCTCTACCTTGTCAGCCAGAGCGTATTTGCCCTGAGAAGAATCATATTTTAACAGGTGAGCTAACATTTTCGGGCTTGTCAGGTCGTTGATCGCAACTACCTCATATCCCTCTGCTCCAAACATCTGTCTGAAAGCAAGACGTCCGATACGTCCAAATCCGTTGATTGCTACTTTTACTGCCATGATTACATTCCTCCTAAAGTCTATTTACTGTTTCACAGCTCTTTTCGTCCCTTAACTTTGTTAAAGAACTCTCAACCATTAACAATTGTACTAAATCTCATACAAAAATTCAAGAGCATTTTCCATTTTTATGTAAGGAGTTTAAAAACAGGTTTCCTCTCCTTAAATTCTGTGTAATACCGAAAGCCGCAGGACTTCAGGATACTGTCCGCCTTTTCAAAATCATAGGCAATGTGCTCCGGCCTGTGTCCGTCGGCCCCCACTGTGATGATCTCACCGCCCAGCTCCCGGTAACGCCGCAGGATATCCGGGTGGGGATGGGCAAAAGGCAGGCCGTATTTGAGTCCTGCCATATTCAGCTCGATTCCCTTGCCCCGCTCGATGACAGCCCGCAGGATAGCGTCGATCTCGTCGGCATATTTTTTGTAGGAGTACTCTGCCGTTCCGTTTTTTCCGTACCGCACCACATAGTCAATATGCCCCAGCACGTCAAAATCCGGCGTGTTCTCTATATCCTCCAGCATTTCCACAAAGGCCTGCCTGTATACTTCCTCGTCTGTCCGGCCCTCAAAGACAGTCCCCAGGGCCGGGTCATCCCCGTCCACTACGTGGAGGGAACCGATGACAAAGTCGAAGGGATATTTTTTCGTAAACTCTGTGAAAAAGCCGCCCAGCCGGGGCTGCATGCCCAGTTCCACACCGATGCGGATATCGATCCTGTCCCGGTACTCTTCCTGCAGGGGACGCAGCGTCCCGAAATAAGCGTCCGCGTCAAAAATGCTCTCATCACCCCAGCCCATATAGTCTTTGTCGTAGTGGTCTGTAAAGCAAATGACCTCCAGCCCCTTTGCTATAGCTCCCTCGATCATTTCCCTGGGCTCTGCCTCTGAGTCATGGGAAAAGGACGTGTGCATGTGTACGTCTGCCCTCATGGTTTCACCCCTTCTTTTTTGATTTTATTTTTTGCTGCCGGTGATAGTTCCTCCGCCGAAGACATACTCTCCGTCGTACAGCACCACAGCCTGCCCCGGCGTGATGGCTCTCACAGACTCGTCAAAGGTACACAGGATCTGGTCGTCCCCTGTCTTTTCCACCTGGCACCAGGCGCCCCTGTGATTGTACCGGATCTTGGCAAACAGGCGCACAGGTTCTGTCAGATCAGGGACGGACATAAAGTTGAGATGGTCCGCCAGCACATACCTGGACATGGACTCCTCTCCTGTGCCTACCACTACCTCGTTTGTGTCAGGCCGGATCTCCAGCACAAAGACCGGATGTCCCAGAGACAGTCCCAGCCCCTTTCTCTGCCCTACAGTATAGTGTATGATGCCTTTATGCCTTCCCACCACTGTCCCGTCGGAAAGGACAAAATCCCCCTCCGGGAATCTGCGACAGGCCGTCTTTTCAATAAACGAAGCGTAATCCCCGTCAGGCACAAAGCAGATGTCCTGGCTGTCCGGCTTGGACGCCACAGGGAGCTGAAGATCCAGGGCCATCTGGCGGATCTCCTCTTTGGTATATGCCCCCACAGGCATCAGCGTTCTCGCCAGCTGCTCCTGGGTGAGGTTATAGAGCGCATACGTCTGATCCTTTCTGGCCGTGGCGGAGGTCCGCAGAGACCAGCGGCCGTTTGCCAGCTGCTCCACTCTGGCATAGTGGCCAGTGGCAATGCAGTCCGCCCCGATATCCAGGCTCCTCTTCAGGAGGGACTCCCACTTCACATACCGGTTGCAGGCAATGCAGGGATTGGGCGTCCTGCCGTTGGTGTACTCATCCACAAAATAATCAATCACGCTATGGCGGAATTGCTCCTTAAAGTTCATAACATAGTAGGGGATCTCCAGCTTTGCCGCCACCCTCCTGGCGTCATCCACGGCGCTGAGTCCGCAGCATCCGCCGTTTTCTTCCTGCACAGTCTCTTCCTCATCCTGCCAGATCTGCATGGTCACGCCAATGACGTCATATCCTTGTTCCTTCAGCAGCCAGGCCGCCACGGAGGAGTCCACTCCCCCGGACATGCCGACCACAACTTTTTTCTTTTCCATTCTCCTTATCCTTCCGGGTCAATATTCCTCTTCTTCCTCTTCCTCACCCTCATGGATATCGGACTTGGGCTTCTCCAGCCCTTCGATCTTGATCCCGTTCTTCTCTGCATAGTCCCAGAGCGCTGCGTGGATCGCCTCCTCCGCAAGCAGAGAACAGTGAACCTTCACCGGCGGAAGGCCATCCAGCGCCTCCATCACCGCCTTGTTGGTGACTTCCATGGCTTCCTGTATTTTTTTTCCTTTTACCAGCTCGGTAGCCATACTGCTGGTGGCTACTGCAGCCCCACATCCGAATGTCTTGAACTTCACATCCCGGATGATCTGGTTTTCATCAATATCCAGGTAGATCCGCATAATGTCTCCGCATTTTGCGTTCCCCACTGTTCCCACGCCGCTGGCGTTCTCTATCTCTCCCATATTTCTGGGATGCTGAAAATGATCCATAACTTTCTCTGTGTACATGTTTTCTTCCTCCTTGTCTGCTGTCCTGCCGCACAGCTTTTGTTCTATCTGTTACCGGTTGTTTTTCTTTACAAAATCCTCGTAGAGGGGAGACATATCCCGCAGCCGGGCCACGATCTCCTTCAGGTTGTCCACTACGTAGTCTATATCTTCCTTTGTGGTCTCCTCGCCAAGCGTCAGCCGCAGGGAACCGTGGGCGATCTCGTGGGGCAGCCCGATAGCCAGGAGCACATGGGACGGATCCAGCGATCCGGATGTGCAGGCAGATCCACTGGAAGCGCAGATACCCTTCATGTCCAGCATGATGAGGAGAGACTCTCCCTCGATAAACTGGAAGCTGAAATTGGCATTGTTGGGCAGTCTGTGCGCCGGGTCTCCGTTAAGCCGGCAGTAGGGGATCTCCTCCAGCACCCTGCCGATCAGATAATCCCGCAGTTCTCTCTCCTTGGCGGACCGCTCTGCCATGGAAGCGACAGCTCTCTCTACTGCCTTTCCAAGGCCGATGATCCCCGGCACATTCTCTGTCCCTGCCCGGCGCTTTCTCTCCTGGGCACCGCCGTGGACGAAGGAACGGATCTTTACCCCCTTGCGGATATAGAGAAATCCGATCCCCTTGGGTCCATTCAGCTTGTGGCCGCTGGCACTCAGCATATCGATGCAGTATTCGTCCACATTGATGGGGATCTGGCCGAAAGCCTGGACCGCATCTGTGTGGAACAGAACACCGTGCCTGCGGGCGATCTGTCCGATCTCTTTTATCGGCTCAATGGTGCCGATCTCATTGTTGGCAAACATGACGGAGATCAGGATCGTATCCGGCCGGATCGCTGCCTCCACATCCTCCGGGCGCACACGGCCCTTTTCATCTACATCCAGGTAAGTCACCTCAAAGCCCCGCTTCTCCAGATACTCTCCTGTGTGCAGGATGGCATGGTGCTCAATCTTTGTGGTAATGATATGTTTTCCTTTTGCCTCGTAGGCCTCTGCCGTGGCTTTCAGGGCCCAGTTGTCACTCTCAGATCCTCCTGCTGTAAAGTAGATCTCATTCGTCTGTGCCCCAAGAGCCCGGGCAATGATCTCCCTCTGCTCTGTCACTGCGTCTTTATTTTTCGACGCAAAACTGTAGACGCTTGATGGATTGCCGTAATTCTCGGTGAAATAGGGAATCATGGCCTCCACTACCTCCGGGGCTGTCTTTGTTGTCGCTGCATTGTCCAGATAAATCAGTCTGTCCATTTGTATCCTCCTATCTATCGCTGACCGCGTTGTCTGTTCTTACATTTATTTTCTGCTGCAGGCCTTTTCTTTTTCCTCCTCGCCGGGCCTCAGCTGCCTGCTTTGCTCCACCAGGGCATCCAACATGATCCCGTTGACCGTGTCATTGATGCTGTCATTGATCTTTTTCCAGACATACTTTGTGACACAGCTGTCTGCCGCCTGGCAGCCTTCATCCGGGTGGTACGCCGCACACTCGGCCGGCTCCAGTTTTCCCTCCAGGGCCCGGAGCACGTCTCCCACCGATATCTGACCGACCGGCCGGGCCAGTACATAGCCGCCCGCTGCTCCACGGATACTCTTTACAAGCCCCGCTTTTTTAAGAAGCGCCATGAGCTGTTCCAGGTATCCCTCGGAAATGTCCTCCCGGGCGGAGATGCTGCTGATGGAGACCGGCTCTTCCTCGCTGTATCTGGCCAGATCAACAAGCGCCCGAAGCCCATATCGTCCTTTTGTGGAAAGCTTCACTGTCATCACCCTCCTTTAATTCCTAGTGTTTTACTTGGAATTCCTGTTAGTAGGATAGCACCCGGTCCGCCTTCCTGTCAAGCCTCTTTTTCTCCATTTTTCCCGCCCCGGGTTCCGCATATCCCCGCCTCTCCTTGAATATGCTGTAATAAAAGTGCCGCGGAGTCTGCCATGATACAAAAAAACACGATCATAAAGGGAGCTTTCATCCTGACACTGGCCGGGTTCGCTACCCGCTTTATGGGATTTTTTTACCGGATCTTCCTTAGCCGCACTTTCGGCGAAGAAAGCGTAGGCCTCTACCAGCTGGCCTTTCCGGTCTACGCCCTGTGCTTCTCTATATGTGCCGCCGGCATAGAGACAGCCATCGCCCGCAGCACTGCCGCCAGCCGTTCCCTGAAAGACCCGGTCCGCACAAAGGCGGGGCTCTACAGCGGTTTCACCCTGGCCATACTCCTGTCTTTTGCTCTTATGCTCTTTGTCCAGAAAGAAGCCGCTTTCCTCTCCCTGCGCTTCCTTGGAGAGCCCCGCTGCGCGCCCCTTCTTGTCATCCTCTCTCTGGCTCTGCCTTTTTCCGTGATGCACAGCTGTATCTACGGGTATTATATCGGGCTGAAGCGCACAAAGATCCCTGCCATCTCCCAGCTGTTGGAACAGACCGTGCGGGTGGGCGCTGTCATCTTTCTGTACTACTTTTTTGTGAACCGCTCTGTCCGGACAGGGATCGCTCTGGCTGCGGCGGGGATCGTGGCAGGAGAAGCCGCTTCCGCCCTGTACTGCCTGGGAAAGCTGCGCAAAGAGCAGGACATGGCAGCCCCCGGAAATGTCACTCTGGGCGCATACAAAAAGGGACTGGGGGAGATTCTCTCCCTGGCAGTCCCTCTTACCGGCAGCCGCGTGCTGCTCAATCTGCTGCAGAGCGTGGAAGCCGTCTCCATCCCTCTGAAGCTCCGGGCCTTTGGCCTCTCCTCCGGGGAGTCCCTGAGCACTTACGGCGTCCTGACGGGCATGGCTCTCCCCTGCGTCCTCTTCCCCTCTGCCATGACCAACTCCATTGCCACCATGATGCTGCCTACTGTGGCAGAGATACAGGTCTCCGGCAGCACCTCGGCCATGAAAAAAGTGATCCGGAAAGTATTTTTCTGCTGCTTTTCCTTAGGGCTCCTGTTCTGCCTGGCCCTCGTCGTGACGGGAAATTTCATCGGCAGACTCCTCTTTCACAGCGCCGCAGCCGGACATTTTATCATCACCCTGGCCTGGATGTGCCCTTTTCTCTACACAAACAGCTGTCTGCTGGGCATTCTGAACGGCCTGGGCAAGACAAACATGTCCTTTGCCATAAACGTGACCGGACTTCTCCTTCGCATCGGCAGCGTGTTCCTTCTTATCCCGGTCTTCGGCATACAGGGATATCTGTGGGGCCTGCTTGCCAGCCAGATGGCCGTCTTTGCCCTCTGCCTTGCCTACCTGCGCTTTTTCTTCTTCACACTGTAGCCGAAACTGCCCTTTTTCTTTCCCAGCTCCAGGTATTCCCCGTGGGAGTAGGCGATCAGCCCTGCATCATTCAGGCGGAACCGGCCGTCGGCGTCCATGTAGTCTTTGTCCGCCTGCACGGCTTCCACCCGGGCCAGGAACATGTGATGGCTTCCCAGCTCTTTCACCTCTGTCACCCGGCATTCTATGTTGACAGGCGCCTCCTCGATGACCGGCGCCCAGTCAAGCCTGGAAGCCCTGCCAGGCGTCAGGTGCATCTCCTTCCATTTATCTGTGTCCCTGCCAGACTTTACGCCGCACCAGTCGGCCGCACGGAGCAGCTTTTCCGTAGTCAGGTTGATGACAAATTCTCCGCTGTCCCGAAGGAGGTCATAACTGTACCTCTGGGGCCGCACGGAGATATAGACCATGGCCGGGTTGGTACAGACAGTCCCTGTCCAGGCCACGGTGATAATATTGGTCCTTCCCTCTCTGTCCCCGCAGCTCACCATCACCGCAGGCAGGGGATAGAGCATATTGCCCGGCTTCCATATTTCTTTTGCCATATCCTCCTCTTACTCCTTTCTGTGTTCTCTCTGATCCGCCTGCGCTCTCTACTGCTGGAGAGCGCTCACCAGCGCCGGAATAAGCTGCTTTTTCCTGGAAACAACTCCCTTCAGTATGACAGGGTCCATGTCATCAGGCAGCTCGAAAGCCTCCAACACCGTCTCCTTTGCATTTTCTCCGGCACACAGAAGTTCTGTCGACTCGTGGAGGATGTGGGTGAGCATGAAATACACCATGTTCAGCTTATGCTCCTCTCTGGTCTGGCTCAGATAGGGGATGAGCTTCTTCTTGATCTCTTCCAGTTCTTCACCGCTCATGGAATTGATCTGCCCCACTCCAAACACCGTGTCGCCCACTGTAAACTGTTTAAAATCCTGGAAGCAGATCTCTTTTGCGCTCTTTCCCTTCAGATTGCTTCCCGCATTGAACATCTCGGCGGCCAGCTCTTCCAGGACAACCCCTGCTGTCTCGGCCAGCTTTTCCGCTGTTCTTCTGTCCATCTCTGTGCAGGTGGGGGAACGGAAAAGAAGGGTGTCCGAGATGATGGCCGCGCACAGAAGCCCCGCTGTCACCGGCGGGATCTCCACCCCGTTCTCCTCGTACATCTGGGTGACGATGGTAGCTGTACAGCCCACAGGCTGGTTCCGGAAAAATACCGGCCCCATGGTCTCAATGCTCCCGATCCTGTGGTGGTCTATGATCTCCAGGATATCTGCCTCCTCAATGCCGTCCACGGCCTGGGACTTTTCATTGTGGTCCACCAAAATGACCTGCTTTTTCCTTGCATCCAGGAAGCGCCTCCTGGAGATAAAGCCCTTGAAATTCCCGTGCCGGTCCAGGATAGGAAAGTCGCGGAATTTCTTTTTCGTCATCTCTTCCTTGATGTTGTCCACATAGTCGTCCATGTGGAACACAGTCAGAGGCCCCTTGCTCATGAAATACTTTACCGGGATGCTCTGGTTGATCAGCCTGGCCGCCGTGAATGTATCGTGAGGTGTCTTGATGACCACGATGCTCTGCTCCTCCGCCTTCCTGATCAGCTCCTCCGGTATGTCTGCCTCCTGGCAGACTACCAGGCAGCTGGCATCGATGTCCACAGCGCAGGCCTGAGACTCGTACCTGTTCCCCAGGATGACCAGATCATCCCGGGCAATAAACTCAGCCATCATATCCGTGGTGGAAGCGCCCACAGCCACCTTCCCTTTCACAAAGCAGCCGTGCTCGTTGCCGGTGACGATCTCACCGTCCAGCGTGCGCACAATGTTGCGGTACTGGGTCCTGGCCTTGGCCAGGATCGTATTGTCATACACGTCCATGTAGGATTTTGCTATGTCCCCGGTGGAAATAAGCCCCACCAGTTCCCCGTCCTTCAGTACGGGAAGGGTCTTGACAGACTGGGATTTCATCAGTTCCCACGCCTCCCTGATAGAGACCCCGGGATCCACTCCCGTGATCTTGTGGATGTCCAGATCCTTCACCTGGAGCTTCACATCCTGCAGGAGCCTTGGAGCGTCCACCTTGAACCGGCGCAGCACATACTGTGTCTCCTCATTGATCTGGCCGGCCCGCTTTGCCACGAACTCCTTCCCGGTGATCTCCCGCTTCAGTCCGGCGTATGCTATGGCAGAGCAGATAGAGTCCGTATCCGGATTTTTGTGCCCTACAACGTAAACTTTTCTCATATTATCAACTCCCTGTTTCCTGACTTTTGCCAGATTATTGGTCCGTAAAATAAGCTTGCCATTTTTTCCCGTTCCAGTCAACTAAAAAATCCTTCTGTCTTTGCTTTTTTCTTTGAACAATCCCCCGGTTTCGTGCTATACTGTTACTAGTATGTGGAGACACATAAATACGGTGATGAGAAAGGACTAACAAAATGAGCGAAGAATTATTACAAGAGGAAAACAAACCGGAAGAGACAATGGCTGACTACGAGGAGCATTTCGACGATGCCAACCCGTGGAATGTAGTACAGCGCTATATGGAAAACAAGACTACCCTTCCGGTGAAGGTGGAGGGAATCGTGAACGGCGGCGCCATCGCCATGGTGGAAGGGCTGCGCGGTTTCATCCCTGCGTCCAGGTTATCCTTATCCTATATAGAGGATCTGGAGACATATCTTCTCAAAGACATCGAGGTGCGCGTCATCGAGGTCAACCAGGCTGAGAACCGCCTTGTCCTGTCTGCAAGAGAGATCCTCCGGGAGAAGGAGAAAAAAGCCATGGAGGAAAAGATCGCCAACGTGAAAGTGGGCAGCGTGGTGAAAGGAAAAGTTGAAAGTTTGCAGACCTACGGCGCTTTTGTCCGTCTCGAGGACGGTCTGTCCGGGCTGGTACATGTGTCACAGATCAGCAGAAAGCGCGTGAAATCTCCGAAAGACGTGCTCTCTGTAGGCGATGAAGTGACGGTAAAGATCATCGGCCTCAAAGACGGCAAGATCAGCCTCAGCATGAAGGCTCTGGAGGAGAAGGAAGAGGAAGAAGAGGACATCAAGGTGGAGATCCCCAAATCCGAGAACATTGGCACCAGCCTTGGAGATCTGTTCAAGAATATCAAGCTGTAATCTTCCCGGCAGGCAGCAATGCCGCTGCCGCGTCCATTTTCAACACATAACAATCGAGTAGGGGAGATTTTCTCTCCCCTCTCACACCACCGTACGTGCCGTTCG